>NZ_JAAFZF010000044.1:0-27429 GCF_010614825.1 Neobacillus sedimentimangrovi | reverse complement strand
AAAACTGCTTATTTTTCTTGGCTGCCAAACCAATTCGACCAAATTCTTGATAAGCTCGTACCCATCGTCTTAACTGTGATTCTGCTAGTGGCTTATATTTCTTTGCAAGTAATCCACAACCTAATGGACCATTAAGATATTCTAGTACAACCATCATCTTAAATTCTTCACTATATTTAGCCATAAAAAACACCCCAAAAGTTAGATTTTAACTCTAACTTTTGGGGTGCAGTACCGTTTTGTCACGCCATTTTATTTTTATTTAATTATTCGCCTGCAACAAATGGTAGTAATGCCATTTGACGAGCACGTTTAATAGCAACAGTTAGTTTACGTTGATATTTCGCGCTAGTACCAGTTACACGACGTGGTAAGATTTTACCGCGCTCAGAGATGAATTTTTTTAGTAAATCCACATCTTTATAATCGATATGAGTAATACCGTTAGCTGTAAAGTAACATACTTTACGACGTTTTGCACGTCCGCCTTTACGTCCTGCCATGATATTCCCTCCTTTAATAATAAAATCAAAAATATTTAAACCGAACTATCATTTATCCAATACTTAGAATGGAAGATCATCATCGGAAATGTCAATTTGACCACTTCCAGCAAATGGATCATCATTCACTCTTGTATAATTTTGGTTAGAAGTTTGTCGTTGATTCTGACTGCCTTCACCAAACGGTGGTTCCATTGGAGGAGCACCGTAAAAATCGTTGCTTCTATTGCCGCTGGATGCCCCTTTAGGTTCAAGGAATTGAACACTATCTGCAACAACCTCTGTTACATATACACGCCTACCGTCTTGTCCTTCGTAGTTACGAGTTTGAATACGACCGTCTACACCGGCTAAACTTCCCTTTTTTAAATAGTTAGCCACGTTTTCAGCAGGCTTACGCCAAACAACACAATTAATAAAATCTGCTTCGCGCTCACCCTGTTGATTAGAAAACGTACGGTTTACTGCTAATGTAAAAGTTGCAACAGCAACACCATTCGGTGTGTAACGCAGTTCAGGGTCTCTCGTTAAACGGCCAACAAGCACGACCCGATTCAGCATCAGAATCAACTCCTTTTCCCTTGGAACTGTTTCACGTGAAACATTTATTTAAATCCATCGAATTATTCTTCTTCTTTAATTACGATATGACGAATGATATCTTCGTTGATTTTCGCAAGACGAGAAAATTCTTGTACTGCTGCTGCAGAAGAAGTAGTCTTTACGATTTGATAATATCCATCACGGAAATCATTGATTTCGTAAGCAAGACGGCGTTTACCCCAATCCTTCGTTTCAACAGCTTCCGCGCCATTTTCAAGAAGGATGTTATTGAAACGCTCAACAAGAGATTTCTTTGCTTCATCTTCAATGTTTGGACGGATGATGTACATGATTTCGTACTTATTCATCACAGTCACCTCCTTTTGGTCTAAACGGCCCGATTGGGCAAGGAGCAATTTTCATTACTCACAAGATGAAAGTATAACATAACATAAAGGGAAAAGCAATGCTCATTACAGGATTGCCCTGTTTTGAAAAAAATAAGCTGAAAAATCTGTCAGCTCTTAAAAAATTATACGTTAAAACGAAAATGCATAACATCGCCGTCTTGTACTTCGTAGTCTTTTCCTTCCAGACGGACTTTTCCTGCTTCTTTTGCAGCATTATAGCTTCCCGCAGCTACTAAATCATCAAAAGAAACCGTTTCTGCCCGGATAAATCCTCGTTCAAAATCGGAGTGAATAATACCGGCACATTGAGGTGCCTTCATTCCTTTTCTAAACGTCCAAGCGCGAACTTCTTGTACACCAGCAGTAAAGTAGGTAGCCAGTCCAAGCAGGCTATATGCCGCACGAATTAATTGGTCCAAACCAGATTCCTCAATACCTAATTCTTGAAGGAACATTTGTTTTTCTTCTCCATCAAGCTCGGCAATTTCCTCTTCAATTTTTGCACATACAACGATAACCTCTGAATTTTCTTTCGCAGCATATTCACGAACTTTTTGCACATATTCGTTTGAAGATGGATCGGCCACATCTTCTTCGCCGACATTAGCCACATAAAGCATAGGTTTAATCGTTAAAAGGTGCAAGTTTTTAACAATTTTCATTTGCTCATCTGTAAATTCCACAGACCGTGCTGGTTTTTCTGCTTCAAATGCACCCTTTAACATAGAAAGTACTTCAAATTCAGCAACGGCATCTTTATCTTTTTGCTTGGCTAATTTTTCAACTCGGCTTATACGCTTTTCAACCGATTCCATGTCAGCCAGAATTAATTCCAAATTAATCGTTTCAATATCGGAAATCGGGTCAACCTTTCCAGCTACGTGAGTAATATTTTCATCAGCAAAGCAACGAACCACTTGACAGATAGCATCTACTTCACGGATATGAGAAAGAAACTTATTTCCTAACCCTTCTCCTTTACTTGCCCCTTTTACAATTCCAGCAATATCTGTAAATTCAAAAGTGGTTGGCACGGTCTTTTTTGGTTGAACCAATTCTGTTAATTTTTGTAAGCGGGGATCTGGTACTTCGACAATACCGACATTGGGATCAATCGTACAGAAAGGATAATTGGCCGATTCTGCCCCCGCCTGGGTAATTGCATTAAACAATGTCGATTTGCCAACGTTCGGCAAACCTACAATACCTGCTGTTAAAGCCATTCACGTTCACTCCTCAAAAAAATAAATCTATCTTAAAATGATGGTATCGAATCATAACTACACAAGTCTTTCACAATTATAGGCATTGGCGGCCAAAAAAACAAGGAAAATTAGAATGGGAACATGTCTATGATATAGAAAAAAACTGGCACCAAACAGCACCAGTCTAGTTCACTTTTTCAAGATTGACAAGACAATCGTATAATGTACTTCCGAGTCCATTATCAGATTCTCTACTGGATGTCAAATTATTAACAGGACCGCCGAATTCCTCCCAAATTCCTTCATCAATATTAATTGTATCAGGATGGAGCGTTCCTAAAACAGAGACATAGCCTTTAACTTCACCACGGTCATTCCATACCCTTACATAGTCCCCATTTTGCAAGCCAAGATTTTGGGCAATATTTTCAGCTACTTCAACCTTCAGCTTTACATTACCATTTAATAAATGATAGTTCTGCGAATGATTGGATCTCATCGGATGGATGGTCAACAGGTTATATGGATATTGTTCTGCTAATGATGGATTGGACCATTTCGATTCATCCGGAACAGCCAATGTTAATAAACCTGTTTTTCCTTTTTGTTGTCCAAGGATGGACGTAAACTCAAATTTACCTGTAGGAGTTTGAAACTTTCGATCTTGCCATGGAACTTTTGAAACATGTAGTTCGAATGTGTGATTTTGTTTCAATTTTTCAAGGGTAAGTCCCATTGGTTCTAAAGGTTTCAATGTCATTTTCAGCCATTCATCCCGAGAAAAATCAAAGTCCTTCCCAAAACCAAGACGATTGGCCAGCTGTGTCCAAATCCACAAATCAGGTTTTGCTTCTCCTGGAGCAGAAACAAGCTTTGGTCCATAATTCACATAATGGTGGTACATGGATGAAAAATAAATATCTTCTTCTTCAAACGACGTTGTGACTGGTAAAATGTAATCAGCAAGTTTTGCTGTGTCCGTCATATATTGTTCCATGACGACAAGAGTTTCTACGGATGTGAAGGCTTTCTTGACAATACGCGAATCTGGAACCTGAGTGATCGGGTTCCCACAAGTAACGATGATCATTTTAATTTCCGGATCCCTAGCTGAGAGCACTTCCTCCGCCTGCTTCATAATAGAAAACAAGCGATGATTTTGTCTCCTTTCCGGAAGGGTTAATTGATCATAAGCAAAACTTTGTCCCACCTGAAGATTCGCATAGTTTGCCCCACCTCCAGGAATCCCAATATTTCCGCTCACTGCAACAAGTGCATCAATCAATCGGATGGTGTTCCCACCATTTTTATAGCGCTGCAATCCAAGTCCCATATAAGTGGAGACTGGCTTGTCAGCATAAACACCAGCTAATTGAGTAATAACTTCAGATGGCACTTCCGTCATTTCGGAGACGGTTTCGAGCGAAATACTATGAAGGAGCTTCAGTAAATCTTGAAAACCATAGGTATATTGCTCAATAAAAGTGCGATCTTCCAAGCCGAGCCGAAGCATTTCTTTCATAATTCCTGCAGCTAAAATTCCATCCATTCCTGGTTTAATAGAAATAAATTGGTCAGCAATTTTGGCCGTGGCATGGTAAATGGGGTCAATGACAAACAGTTTTGCGCCTCTTTTTTTGGCTTCCAACAGTTTTTCATATAAATGCATATTGGTTCGAGCTACGTTTCTGCCCCATACAACGATATTTTTACTGATAAAGATATCCTCCGGTTCATGGCTTAAGGCATTCCCGAAATCCCACTTTTGAGCTTCAATTCCAGACCCCCAACACAGTGAACCATAAAGCTCCGTTACTCCTCCATAGCAATTAAAAAAGCGCTGGTCCAAATTTTTTAATATCCCATTATTCGCATAATCATGACTATGTAAAACTGCTGTTGTGCCGTAGCGCTCTTTTATTTCTTTTAATCGATCAGCTATTTCGTCTAGAGCCTGCTCCCAAGAAATTTCTTTGAAAGTACCGTTTATTTTTTTCATAGGGTGCAAAAGACGTAGCTTTGAATTTGTCCGTTTCTCCAGCATTCGACCCCGGCCACAAATTTTCCCTTTCGTAATTGGATGGTCTGGGTCACCTTCTACTTTTACCACTCGGTCATTCTCTATAGTTACCATTAATCCACAGCTATCCCAGCAATTCAAAGGACAGGCCGCTTTCTTTACATAAGCCACAACTCCACCCCCATAAAAAACAGATCAATCTCTACTTTTCTAATAAGAATAATACAATTTCCCTAAAAAAAGAAAGCATGAAGTCTTATCCTTCATGCTTTACTAAAATCTTCTTCATTTTTCGCGTAAATTCTTTTCTTGGGATCAGTACACTGTGCTGACATCCTTCACATTTAATCCGAATGTCCATTCCCATTCGAATAATTTTCCAACGATTAGTTCCGCATGGATGTTGCTTTTTCATCTCAACGATATCGTATAGACCAAATTCCTTTTCCATTAAAGATCACTCCTTATACACCCATTTGTTTTGTATCTACTGAATCCTTAGAATACATAACCATCTTTGGATAAGGAATCTGAATTCCATGCTGGTCTAAGTAAAGTCTAATATCCTTTCTCATTTTACGCGCAACCCCAAAGTGCTGCATTGGCAATGTTTCTGCAGTTACCCGTAATGTGACTTCTGTTGGACCAAGCATCTGCACACCCAATAACTCAGGTCGATTTACTAATTCTTCATATCGATCCGGCATTGTGTCCAATAGTTCATTAATAATCCTTTGAACCTCATCAATATTTTCCTCGTATGGAATGTTGATATCGACCACAGCAATACTATTATTAATAGAAAAATTAGTCACTTCAAGTATATTTCCATTTGGAATAATATGGACCTCACCTGTCCAGCTTTTTATTTTTGTCGTCCTTAGACCTATTGTTTCAACAGTCCCTTCGAACTGACCAATTCTGACATGATCACCTACAGAAAATTGATCTTCAAATATAATAAAGAATCCTGTGATCACATCTTTGACCAAACTTTGTGCTCCAAATCCAACAGCTAAACCGACAATCCCAGCCCCGGCAAGCAATGCCTTAACATCAATATGAAATACAGACAAGATCATCATAAAAGCAATAAAGTAAACCACATAAGTAAGGATATTTTCTAAAAGTCTTGCCAGTGTATCCTCTCGCCTTGTGGATGTATTTAATGGGGTAAGATTTCTTATTTTAAATATGTTATGAATCGCTACCTTTCCTAGACGAATAAGTACATTGGCAATAACCATGATAATGACAATTTTAAGAACACCTTCACCGATATTCAACCAAAGATTTTCATCTTGTAATTTATTGATCAGTTTTTGAATGCCCTTCTCTGTAAAAGTTTTTTCAGATAACACGATGCAAACACCTACTTTCTACTTTTGCATTTAACTATTATTTTATCAATTTTTCTTAACAGTGGACAGCAATCTGTTTTTATCTTTTTTTGTCTCCACCATGTATAGTTTCCCCCATTTTTCCGTATACTGTTAAGGCATAATTTAGCAATTAATTTTAGGGAGTGGGCTTAATGAATCTGAAAGCAATGGTTTTTAATAAGAAAACGAAAACACAAATTATGCATGATGAGCTCCACGCGGCCGAGAATCTAGCAGAGGAGCTACTCATCCATTTACCTATATCTGTTACAAGCCGTCCCATTGTGTTTGTTTGTATTGGAACAGATCGTTCAACTGGCGATTCATTAGGTCCACTAATTGGAACATTGCTGGAGGAGAAAAGGCTCAACTCCTTTTATGTATACGGAACATTAGATGAACCAATCCATGCTGTTAACCTTGAAGAGAAACTAAAAGAAATACATGCCAAACACCATGATCCATTTATTATTGGCATTGATGCATGCCTTGGTCGTTTAAAAAATGTGGGGGCCATTCAGTTAGGGAATGGACCTGTAAGACCTGGTGCTGGAGTAAACAAAGAATTACCACCGGTAGGGGAAATACATATTACCGGAATTGTGAATGTCAGCGGGTTTATGGAATTTTTTGTTTTACAAAATACCCGATTAAGTCTAGTTATGAAAATGGCAAAGACGATTGCAAATGGAATTTACCATGCTAGTTTACTATACCAAAAACAGCGCTGGGCAGAAATAAACTGGGTGGAAGAAGAAAATACCAATTAAAGAGCAATCGCAACCATTTAGCGAATGCTCTTTTTTGTCTTACTTACAAATATAGCTGATAATGATAAAGAATGGTTACAATAATCCCAACCATTAAAATCGCCGGCAGCAAATTTGCAACCTTAATTTTCGTCAATCCTGTAAGATTTAAACCAATAGCAAAAATCATAATTCCACCAGTAGCCGTCATTTCCAAAATAAACTGATCCAATAAAACTTTTGGGACAATTTGGTCAATCTGAGTGGCAAATAAAGCAATTAGACCTTCATAAAGTACAACCGGTATGAATGAAAATAGAACACCTATTCCCAATGTAGTTGTTAATACTAAGGCAGTAAATCCGTCAATAATCGCTTTTGTATATAACACATCATGGTCACCACGAATCCCACTATCCAATGCCCCAATAATGGCCATTGCTCCTATCACAAATATTAAGGTAGCCGTAACAAATCCTTCCGAAATCCGTGACTCACCTTTGGAACCAATCTTTTGTTCCAGCCATTTTCCCAGTTTGTTTAGCTTTTCTTCCAGCTGTAGTAGTTCACCAATAACAGAGCCAGTAACGAGGCTGATAATGACAATTAAAAAGTTTTCACTTTTAAGCCCCATTTGTAACCCTAACACTATAACAGCTAAGCCGATGGCATACATCACCGTTGTTTTCATCTCTTCCCGGATACGGTTAAATAGTTTACCGATCAGCGTTCCAATAATAATGAATAAACCATTTACAAGTGTCCCTAATAAAAACATTGGATTTTCTCCTTTTCTATACCCTTCAAAAAATTTTAGACGTTTAAGATTCATATAAGATGAATAGATTTACTAAAAAAAATAAACCATCAATTAGATGGCTTATACGTTTTCCTCTTGCCCCAATAAACCTAAAATACGTTCTAAATCCTCGTCAGAGAAAAATTCAATTTCAATTTTTCCTTTATTCTTATTCTTTTTAATATTTACTGTCGTACCAAAACGTTCACGAAGAGTATGTTCCTGTTCTTGAATAAAAATATCTTTTTTCTTTTCAGGCTTTTTTGTTTCACGTGAAACATTTTCGTTTAACTGCTGAATCAATTTTTCTAATTGCCGTACGTTTAATGACTCTTTAATTGTTTTTTCCACTACCTGAGAAAGCTTGTTTTTTTGCCTTAATCCAAGTAGGGCACGACCATGTCCCATAGAAATTTTTCCTGATGAAATTAATTCTTGAACAGCAGGAGGGAGGGACAAGAGACGGATATGATTCGCTATATGCGGCCTGCTTTTCCCTAACCGCTTCGCCACTTCTTCTTGGGTCAGTTTCAGCTTGTCCATTAACGCTTGATAAGCAGCCCCTTCTTCAATAGGATTTAAATCCTCACGCTGAAGGTTTTCAAGGACAGCTAGCTCCATCATTTGCTGTTCTGACAGTTCACGTACTACGGCAGGAATAGACTCAAGCTTCGCTTCTTTAGCTGCACGGTAGCGTCGTTCACCAACCACAATTTCATACCCTTTTATTGTTTTTCTAACTATAATAGGCTGTAATATACCGTGCTCTATGATGGACGCTTTTAATTCATCAATCGCTTCTTTTTGGAAATGTTTTCGAGGCTGGTAAGGGTTGGGACGCAAATCCTTTAGTTTAATTTCTTGGACTGTCTCTTCTTTACTGGCTTCCATGTTAAAAAATGCATTCAAGCCTTTTCCTAATCCTTTAGCCATTCGAAACCACTTCCTTTGCTAAATCTAAATATACTTCTGCACCACGGGACTTTGCATCATAACTTATAATCGGTTCCCCATGGCTTGGAGCCTCACTTAGACGTACATTTCTTGGGATAATGGTTTTATACACTTTATCCTGAAAATATTTTTTTACTTCTTCAATCACTTGAATGCCAAGGTTTGTCCTAGCATCCAACATGGTTAATAAAACGCCTTCAATTTTTAATTCTTGATTTAAATGCTTTTGTACAAGTCTTACCGTATTCAATAACTGGCTTAACCCTTCCAATGCATAATACTCACACTGAACAGGTATTAACACCGAATCAGATGCCGTTAACGCATTGATTGTCAATAAACCTAAAGAAGGGGGACAATCAATGATAATGTAATCAAATTGGTCTTTCACTTCTTCAAGAGCACGTTTTAATCGAACCTCTCTTGAAATGGTTGGAACTAGTTCAATTTCTGCTCCTGCAAGTTGAATGGTAGCCGGTATGGCATATAAATTTTCTATTGCCGTTGACTTTATAACATCCTTCGCTTCTACATCATCTACTAAAACATCGTAAATACATTGGTCTACTTCTGCCTTTTCAATTCCTATCCCACTTGTTGCATTTCCTTGTGGATCGATGTCCACAAGTAAGACACGCTTCCCAATATATGCTAAGCAGGCGCCCAGATTGACAGAGGTAGTAGTTTTGCCGACTCCGCCTTTTTGATTCGCGATTGCAAGAATTTTACCCACGATGTCACCTACCCTTTAATTCTTCCATAATATTATTCTCAAAAACTTGCATTTTCATTAGATGACTCCTAAATTGGTCGATGTCCATCTAGTAAAAACATTTAAATTCCATTCCTATATTTTAACATGAAATAGGAAGGATGTTGTTTTTTTTCAAAAAATAATCCAACAAACTCGTTGAATTTCCCAAAAAATAAAAAAGAAGAGTAAATTCAGGCAATTTTTTAATTGCCCTTACAAAAAAGAGCTGACATAATTGTCAGCCTCTTTTTATATTCCGTTATTTTTATTTTTTCTTTGGAATTCGAATAGTAAATTGATAGAAATCCTCAAATTCCTCTTCTTCAGAATCAAGCGTAATTCCGCTGTCTGATACCATTGTTAGTGATTGGCGGATGGTATTGACTGCGATTCTCATATCCTTGCTGAACGCTTTTCGCTTCGGTTTCTGCTTTTCTTTTTTTGGCTGTAATAATTTTGCAACCCGTTCTTCTGTTTGCTTAACGTTTAAATTCTTCTCCATAATTTCCGTTAACAATGCTATTTGTTTTTCCGGATCCTTCAAAGGTATTAAAGCACGGGCATGTCGTTCTGTAATCTCTTTATTTAATAACGCATCTTGAATTGGTTGCGGCAATTTTAACAAACGCAGCTTATTCGCCACTGTAGATTGTCCCTTCCCAAGTCGTTGAGCCAACGCCTCTTGGGTTAAGTTATGAAGCTCCAGCAGCTTTCCGTACGCAATGGCTTCCTCAATGGGGGACAAGTTTTCGCGCTGCAAATTTTCAATTAACGCGACAGAAGCCGTTTCTGTATCTGTCATATTTTTAACGATGGCAGGTACCTCTGTCCATCCTAATTTTTTCATTGCCCGCCAGCGGCGTTCTCCGGCGATAATTTCATATTTGCCAGCAGCAAATTCTCTAACAACGATTGGTTGAATAATTCCATGTATATGAATGGTTCGGGATAATTCTTCGATTTTTTCTTCATCAAAGACTGTTCGAGGCTGGAAACGGTTAGGAACTATTTGATTTATTGGTATTTTCTTAATTTCATCGTTTCTTTTTATATTCAGCTCTTCTTCTAGCTCTATTGTTTGATCTCCCTTATCGCCAAAGCCAAAAAAGCGTGTAAACGAATTTTTCATCCCCAACACCACCTTAAGGAAACTCCCTTATACTTATTCTCTATTCAAATAGTTTCTTCCTGCCTAGGATAACATTTTTATCCCTAAATTGTTAGTACTGCTAAGCCGAAAATGTAAGAATTACTCAATTGGTGACTTCGCCGGTGTCCCCGGTTTCCGAGGAAATTTTTTCGGTGTTTGTTTTTCCTTTTTAATAACGATGATGGTACGTTCACTTTCTTCAATCGGCAATGTAAAGGTATATTTATTTTCTATTTTCCCACCTAAAGTTGTAATCGCCTTTTGTCCCTTTTTTAGCTCCTCTTCTGCATGTAATGCTTTCAATGCTACAAAGTGTCCTCCTACCTTCACAAGAGGAAGACAAAATTCACTTAAAATCGACATTCTGGCGACAGCTCTTGCTGTAACAACATCAAAACTTTCTCGGTAAACCGGGTTTACTCCAAAAGTTTCCGCCCGGTCATGGACAAATTGAACATTGCTTAAGGATAAGACATCCGCAAGATGATTTAAAAAAGTAATCCGTTTATTCAGTGAATCAACAATGGTTAATTGCAATTCTGGAAAAACAATTTTTAAAGGAATGCTCGGAAACCCGGCACCTGCCCCTACATCACACAAACGTAACGGTTTTGCAAAATCAAAATAAAAGGCTGCTGAGATAGAATCATAAAAATGCTTTAAATAAACTTCTGGTTTTGAAGTGATGGCAGTTAAGTTTATTTTTTCATTCCACTCAACGAGAGTCTCAAAATATTTTTCAAACTGCTCCATCTGCGTGCTGGTAAGGGAAATCCCCTTATCTCTTAGACTGGTTTCAAATTGTTCAACATTCATTAAGAACTCTTCCTCACTCATTTAATCGTTGGCAATTCGTGCAATCCGCCCTTGTTCCAAGTAAACAAGTAGAATCGAAATATCAGCCGGGTTTACTCCGGAAATTCTGGAGGCTTGGGCAAGCGATAATGGTCGAATTTGTTTTAATTTTTGCTTAGCCTCGGTTGCCAATCCTGAAATTGCATCATAATCAATATTTTCAGGGATTTTTTTATCCTCCATTTTCTTCATTCGTTCAACCTGCTGTAATGATTTATCTATATAACCTTCATATTTAATTTGAATTTCGACTTGTTCCTTTACTTCGTCATCCAAATGGACTTCAGATTTTGTGAGTGTTTCCAATAATTCATAAGACATCTCAGGTCGTTTTAATAAGTCTGAAGCCCTGATACCGTCTTTTAATTCGCTTCCGCCTATGCTTCTAATTAATTCTTGGACCTCTGGCTTTGGTTTAATGATAACTGAACGAAGTCTTTCAATTTCTGTCTCAATAGCAGCTTTTTTTGCTAGAAAAGCTTGATAACGTTCTTCACTAATTAAACCAATTTTATGACCAATTTCAGTCAATCTTAGATCTGCATTATCATGACGAAGCAACAATCGGTATTCCGCTCTTGAAGTTAATAAACGGTACGGCTCATTAGTTCCCTTTGTAACAAGATCATCGATTAAGACTCCGATATAGGCATCCGAGCGACTTAATATTACCTGATCACGGCCAAGGGCATTTAATCCAGCATTGATCCCAGCCATTAATCCTTGCCCAGCCGCTTCCTCATAACCGGACGTTCCATTTATCTGCCCAGCGGTATAAAGATTTTTAACAATTTTCGTCTCTAAAGTAGGCCAAAGCTGGGTTGGCACAATAGCATCATATTCAATCGCGTATCCCGGTCTCATCATTTGCGCATTTTCAAGTCCAGGTACAGTTCTAACAATTTGATGCTGCACATCTTCCGGAAGGCTCGTAGATAAGCCCTGGACATACACTTCTTTCGTATTTCTTCCTTCTGGTTCAAGGAAAATCTGATGGCGCGGCTTGTCATTGAATCGAACCACTTTATCCTCAATTGATGGGCAGTATCGCGGACCAGTTCCTTTTATCATCCCAGAAAACATCGGGGAACGATGCAAATTTTGATCAATCAATTGATGGGTTCTCTCATTTGTATAAGTTAGCCAGCACGGCAGTTGGTCAGTAATAAATTTTGTCGTTTCATAAGAAAAAGCTCTAGGCACTTCATCGCCAGGCTGGATTTCTGTCTTACTGTAGTCAATAGTATTACTATTTACTCTAGGTGGGGTTCCTGTCTTGAAACGAACTAATTCAAAGCCTAGCTGTTCTAAATGTTCGGATAGCTTGATGGATGGTTGCTGATTGTTCGGTCCACTAGAATATTTTAATTCTCCTATAATAATTTCTCCACGTAAAAAGGTACCAGTTGTGATAACAACGGTTTTTGAGCGGTAAATAGCACCCGTTTTAGTAATAACCCCTTTACATACGCCATCTTCAACAATCAATTGCTCGACCATGCCTTGAATTAATGTCAGATTTTTTTCTTCTTCAAGTGTTTTTTTCATTTCATGCTGATAAGCAAACTTATCTGCTTGCGCTCTTAATGCACGGACTGCCGGACCTTTTCCGGTATTCAGCATTCGAATTTGAATTAAAGTTTTGTCTATGTTTTTGGCCATTTCACCACCAAGTGCATCAATTTCGCGGACTACAATCCCCTTTGCTGGTCCGCCAACGGATGGATTGCATGGCATAAAGGCCACCATATCTAAATTGATGGTAATCATTAAAGTTTTAGCGCCAAGTCTTGCCGCCGCAAGGCCAGCCTCACAACCAGCATGGCCGGCACCAACGACAATGACGTCATAATTTCCTGCTTCGTATTGCATAATTTCCTCCTTTTCCGCCCAAATCGGAAGCATTACATCAAACTTTTCCTATTTTCCTAGACAGAATTGCGAGAAGAGCTGGTCGATTAGGCTTTCGTGGACACTATCGCCAATAATCTCGCCTAACAGTTCCCATGTTCTTGTTAAATCGATTTGTACAATGTCAATCGGAGTGCCGATTTCCACGCCTTCAATGGCCTCTTCAATTGCCTTTAAGCTCTGGTTTAATAAAGCAATGTGGCGGCTATTGGAGACATAGGTAACGTCCTTTGCTTCAATTGAACCTTCAAAGAATAATGAAGCAATGGCTTCTTCTAGTTCATCCACACCTTGGTCCTCTTTGAGCGAGGTAGTAACCAATTTATAATCACTTGCTAACTCCTTTACCCTCTCCATATCAATTTTCTGAGGAAGATCGGTTTTATTGACAATGACGATGACATCCATTCCTTTAACAGCTTCAAAAAGATTTTCATCCTCTTTTGTCAATTCATCAGAGTAATTTAACACAAGCAAAATTAAATCCGCTTCTTTTAACACCTGCCGTGAACGTTCCACGCCAATTCGTTCAACAATATCCTCTGTTTCCCTAATCCCGGCAGTATCTAACAATCTGAGTGGAACACCGCGTACATTGACATATTCTTCAATGACATCACGGGTAGTACCAGGAATATCCGTCACAATTGCCTTATTTTCCTGGACAAGGCTGTTTAATAATGAAGATTTCCCTACATTCGGCCGCCCTACAATAACCGTTGATAAACCCTCGCGCAAAATCTTTCCCTGCTGGGAAGTCTGTAAAAGTTTCTTTATTTCTTCACGAACATGATTTGCTTTTGGTAACAACATCGTATGGGTCATTTCTTCTACATCATCGTACTCCGGGTAATCGATATTGACCTCAATATGGGCGAGTATTTCCAAGATTTCTTGCCGTAGTCTTTGAATTAGCTTCGAAAGTCGTCCTTCCATTTGTCCTAATGCCAAATTCATTGCCCGGTCCGTTTTAGCACGGATTAAATCCATAACTGCCTCTGCCTGAGATAAATCTATTCGGCCATTTAAAAATGCGCGTTTTGTAAATTCTCCAGGTTCTGCTAGCCTTGCGCCATGATTTAATACCAGTTGAAGCACACGATTCACTGATACAATTCCACCATGGCAATTTATTTCAACTACATCCTCTTTTGTAAAAGTTTTAGGTCCTCTCATTAGAGAGAGCATTACCTCTTCTATCACTTGACCACTATTCGGGTCGACCAAATGGCCATAGTGAATAGTATGGGATGCCATCTCTGATAACTTTTTGCCGCTCTTACTTTTAAATATTTCCTCCGCAATCGGAATAGCTTGATCTCCACTTAAACGGACGATCGCAATCGCTCCTTCGCCCATAGGCGTCGAGATCGCGGCAATTGTATCAAAGTCCATTTTCTTCACCTCACATATAACGATCTATCTATAATAAATGATTTTTTCGTCTCAAAGAAATAGAATACCATAAAAATTCCCCTCTTTGGAGCAAACAGCCCTTGACTATCCACAACGAACAAAATTCCTTGTACTATTTTAACTTATCCACATGTGAATAACAATAAAACAAAATACGCAGTAAAAGTTATTCACAGACTGTAATTTCTACTAATAAAGTTTCAGGAAGCCACTCTTCCTCGGTTCATTTCACTTTAAAAAGGGACAAAAAAACATCCTATCAATCGATAGGATGTTTAAAGTTTCATATTATTTCGTTTTCACTGGAGAGATAACTACATGTCGATGCGGTTCAATTCCATCTGATAAGGTTTTTACTTGTTTGTTATCAGCTAAAGCAGTATGAATCACTTTTCTCTCATAGGAAGGCATAGGCTCAAGTGCAACATCTTGTCCTGTTTTAATTGCCTTTTGAGCCAAGCGATTCGCTAACTGGATAAGGGTTTCACTTCTTCTGTTTCGATAATCTTCCGCATCCAGTATCACTGTTAAATATTGATCGGAATAGCGGTTGATAACCAGCTGTGTTAAATATTGAAGCGAATTTAGCGTTTGGCCACGTTTTCCGATCAAAAGAGCAATTTTCTCACCACTTAACATAAAATGCACCTGTTTACCATCACGTTTTACTTCAATTTCAACTGGCGCTCCCATTTGGCTACTTACTTGTTTTAAAAACTTCGTTGCTTCTTCAATCGGATCAAGGCTGAGTGTAACTTTGACTACAGCCGGACGTGAACCAAAAATGCCGAAAATCCCTTTTTTCCCTTCATCAATAATGTGTACTTCTGCGCGGTCTTTTGTAGTTTTTAATTGAGCTAAAGCTGATTTTACTGCTTCTTCGACGGTTTGCCCTGTAGCAGTGACCTGTTTCACTTTTTTGCTCCTCCCGCTTTGCCGGCAGCTTGTGCCTTTAGCTCCGGACCTTTAATAAAATAGGTTTGAACAATCATAAAAATATTACCAATTACCCAATACAATGATAAGGCTGCCGGGAAGTTAAGTGCAAAGATGACAATCATGATCGGCATCATCCAAACCATCATGGCCATTTGTGGATTCTGGTTTGTCGTGCCAGCCATCATCATTTTTTGTTGGATAAATGTCGTAATACCAGCAATAATCGGCAATAAGAAGAGTGGGTCTTTTTCCCCTAAATCGAACCATAGGAAATTATGCTCGGCAATTTCCCTCGTTCTCATAATCGCATGGTAAAAACCAATTAAAATCGGCATTTGAATTAATAAAGGGAAGCAACCGGCCATCGGATTAACCCCATGCTTTTGGAAAAGTGCCATCGTTTCTTGCTGCAGTTTTTGTTGTGTTTTGGCATCTTTAGAACTATACTTTTCACGAAGTGCCTGCAATTCCGGTTGAAGAGCCTGCATAGCTTTTGAACTTTTTGTCTGCTTAATCATCAAAGGCAATATAGCTAACCGAATAAGGATTGTGACAACGATAATCGAAAAGCCAAAGCTGCCTCCAAGTAATTCCGCACACTTCACAATGAGCCAAGATAATGGATAAACAATATATTCATTCCAAAATCCGGTACTTTCAGCCGTTATTGGCTTATTTACTTCTGTACAGCCCGCTAAAAGCAGTACTGACATGATTCCAAATATAAGTAATATTCGCTTTTTCAACCAGTTTTTCCTCCTTGCATCTATAATTAAAACTGTTTATGTAAGAATAATTTCAAAAATATTTTAACATGTGATATAGAAACTTGTCTCTTTATAGTAGTAAAATAACTTGTTTTTCATCCTAATTATCGCCTATTTATCTTTCTCTAAAACCTTGCCAACCTTCAGTACATGAGTCAGACTTTTTTTTACCTCTGACATATCCATTTCTGCAGCTGGTTTTCTGGCAATAATTACATAGTCATATCCTTGTTTTAGTTGATCCTTGAGTTCAAAAATAGATTGTCGAATATATCTTTTAATTCGATTCCTTGTTACGGCATTACCCAATTTTTTGCTGACTGATAAGCCAATTCGAAAAGCATCCTGTCCCACTTTTTCCAATGAATAGACAACAAATTGTCGATTTGCAAACGAACGCCCCTTTTGGAACACCGCTTGAAAATCTTGATTTTTTTTGATTCTCAACTCTTTTCTCATCTTTAAACACCTTCAGCCGATTTAGAGTCCTACACTATTTGCTCTAATCAACATTTTTAGCAAACAATCCATATATAACACGTACTAATGCGAAAAAAGACCACTGAGACGTTTCAGTGGTCTAAGCTGATAATACTTTTCTTCCTTTACGACGACGGCGCGCAAGAACTTTACGTCCGTTTGCTGTGCTCATACGTTTACGGAAACCGTGAACTTTGCTATGCTTGCGCTTATTTGGTTGATACGTTCTTTTCATATATGACACCTCCCTAGAGGAATAGCCCTCAATTCATTACAAATTGACAGTCTTATTTATTATAAAGATGTCTGCTTAAAATTGTCAACCTGGTTCCCTCTCATATCTATCTATCAAAGTTTTCCTTCTTAACAAAAAATACACTGCTCCTGGATCAATAATTCCTATGTAAATTCTTCAAAAATATGTGGATAAAAAATCGACATATTTTTTAATATCCACACAAGATATTGACAGGTTTTTCACAAAATATCAACCTGTGGACAATTTTTATTCACACGTTGCGACACTTGTGGATAAACTTTGAAAAACCATTGCGCACCTAACTATTATTTGATATTATATTTGTGTTTTCACTCTTAATAACTTTATTCCAAAATCTTGATATCCACAGAATGTGGATAATGTGTTAGTAAGTTATTCCGAGGCTCTGTAAAAACTTGTCCACAAGTAGTGGATATTGTCGAAACTCCACTTTATTTCCTTATTATATGTTTTCCACAATCACTGTTATGCATATTTATAAATTCATAGGTTCTGCTCTTTAGATAGTGATATTTTTTCAGGATAACTTTTATCGAATAAAATTATTGGTAAAAGCAAAACTCCATTAATAATCATATTTTCTAGGGAGTAAGGCGGAAAACACAAAATAGATATTGTTATAGGCTAAAAAAGGAGGGAAACTAGTTGGAAAATATTGCGGATCTTTGGCATGCAGCACTTGCAAAGATTGAAAAAAAAATAAGCAAGCCCAGTTTTGATACATGGCTAAAATCAACCAAGGCTCATTCCCTTCAAGGTGATCTGCTTGTCATAACAGCCCCAAATGAATTTGCACGTGACTGGCTGGAGGAACGATACTCTAAGCTAATCTCTGGGATTCTTTATGATATTACGGGGGAAGAATTATCTGTAAAATTCATCATTCCGCAAAATCAAAAAGAGGAGGAATTTGATATCCCAACTCCTCCAAAAAAAGTAAAAAAAGATGATGATCACATTGAATTTCCTTCAAATATATTAAATTCAAAATACACATTTGATACATTTGTAATTGGTTCCGGGAACCGTTTTGCCCATGCAGCATCCCTTGCTGTAGCCGAAGCACCAGCAAAAGCCTATAATCCGCTCTTTATTTACGGTGGAGTCGGCTTAGGAAAAACACATTTAATGCATGCCATTGGCCACTATGTATTAGATCATAATCCTTCCGCTAAAGTGGTTTATTTATCGTCGGAAAAATTTACAAATGAATTTATTAACTCCATTCGTGACAATCGAGCTGAAAGCTTTCGTAATAAATATCGAAATGTCGATGTCCTGCTAATAGATGATATTCAGTTTTTAGCAGGAAAAGAATCAACACAAGAGGAATTTTTCCATACGTTCAATAGTTTGCATGAAGAAAGCAAACAAATTGTTATCTCTAGTGACCGGCCACCAAGAGAAATCCCTACATTGGAAGACCGCTTGCGATCTAGGTTTGAATGGGGATTAATAACGGATATTACTCCTCCTGACCTTGAAACAAGAATTGCGATTTTAAGAAAAAAAGCAAAAGCAGAAGGTTTAGATATTCCAAACGAAGTGATGCTTTATATCGCTAATCAAATTGATTCCAACATACGTGAACTTGAAGGGGCTCTTATCCGTGTGGTTGCCTATTCCTCATTAATTAACAAAGATATTAATGCAGATTTGGCAGCTGAAGCACTTAAAGATATTATTCCAAGTTCAAAGCCAAAGGTTATTACCATTCATGATATTCAGAAAGCTGTTGGAGAACTGTTTAATGTGAAACTGGAAGATTTCAAAGCGAAAAAGCGGACAAAGTCTATTGCTTTTCCACGTCAAATTGCCATGTATTTATCCCGTGAATTAACGGATTATTCTTTACCTAAAATAGGAGAAGAATTTGGAGGACGTGATCATACAACAGTAATCCATGCTCATGAAAAAATTTCTAAGCTCCTTCAATCTGATGCCCAGCTACAAAAACAATTAAAAGAATTGAATGAGATGTTAAAAATTTAATCATAAAGTGTCTGGCTGCTGTCGACTAGAAGCATAAAGCCACGGCGCTTTTCGTTTGTTTAACATGTGAATAACTTTTTTCAATATGTGCACAGTCTGTCCACATGTGGATAGGCTGTCTTTCCGTTAAAAAAAGGAGTTATCCACATGTTAACAACTCCTACTAGTACTTCTACTTTTTTTTAAAAAATTATTATATGTATTTCTACTAAAAAATATGCCGAAAACGGAGGATTTAAACATGAAATTTATAATCCAACGAGACCGTCTGGTTCAAAGTGTTCAAGATGTAATGAAGGCTGTCACAACTAGAACAACAATCCCGATCTTAACAGGAATTAAAATTACGACAACAAATGAAGGAGTCACTTTAACTGGTAGCGATTCTGATATATCTATTGAATCATTTATTCCCAAAGAAGAAGAAAGCAATGAAATTGTTGAAATTAAAGAGACTGGATCAATTGTTCTCCAAGCAAAATTTTTTAGTGAAATCGTAAAAAAGCTTCCTACTGATACAGTTGAAATTGAAGTACATGGTTCACTACAAACAGTGATTCGTTCTGGTAAATCAGAGTTTAACTTGATTGGCCTTGACGCAGAAGAATATCCACACCTACCACAAATAGAAGAAAATAATAAATTCCATATTCCAACGGATTTGTTAAAAGCAATGATCCGTCAAACTCATTTTGCAGTATCTACTTCAGAAACTCGACCAATCTTGACAGGTGTAAACTGGAGAATTGAAAATGGGGAATTAACCTGTATTGCAACAGACAGCCACCGTCTTGCCCTCCGAAAGGCAAAAATTGAAGCTGAAAATAACGAATCTTATAATGTAGTTATTCCTGGAAAAAGCTTAAATGAGTTAAGCAAAATTATTGATGATAATAATGAATTAATCGATATTGTCATTACAGAAAATCAAATTTTATTTAAAGCGAAACATTTGCTCTTCTTCTCTAGATTATTAGAAGGAAATTACCCTGATACTTCAAGATTAATTCCGACAGAAAGTAAAACAGATGTAATAGTTAATACGAAGGAATTTCTTCAAGCGATTGACCGTGCTTCTCTCCTTGCAAGGGAAGGAAGAAATAATGTCGTTAAGCTTTCTACAATCGATCATGGTATTATCGAAATCTCCTCTAATTCACCTGAAATTGGGAAAGTCGTAGAAGAAATCCAAAGTGAGGCAATTGAAGGAGAGGACTTAAAAATATCCTTTAGTGCGAAATATATGATGGATGCTCTAAAAGCTTTGGAAGGAACGGATATCCGTATCAGTTTTACTGGAGCTATGCGTCCATTCTTAATCCGTCCGCTACATGATGAAACGATACTACAGCTGATTTTACCTGTAAGAACCTATTAATTTTAAATTAAATTTATATAAATTCTTTTTATATGCCGCCTCACTCTAGGCGGCATTCTTTGCAGTTTTTTTGTTAATTTTTGAATTAAGGATGAAAATTTAGTAAAATAAAGTATTGAGACTTTACGAGAATTATTAGATGAATGTGGGTGAAAAAGTGCCTGAGAAAATAAAGCTAGATACCGAGTTTATTACATTGGGACAATTTTTAAAGCTCGCAGATGTGATTCAAACTGGCGGAATGGCCAAATGGTTTTTAAGTGAACATGAAGTGTTCATAAATGGTGAACAGGACCAAAGAAGAGGAAGAAAACTTCGTTCCGGAGATATAGTCCAAATCCCTGGCTTTGGGGAGTTTCTGATTACTGACTAATAAAGGACGACTTTACATGTTTATAGAATCGCTTGTTTTAAAAAATTACCGGAATTACCCT
This sequence comes from Neobacillus sedimentimangrovi, assembly GCF_010614825.1. Classification (NCBI taxonomy): domain Bacteria; kingdom Bacillati; phylum Bacillota; class Bacilli; order Caryophanales; family Bacillaceae; genus Neobacillus; species Neobacillus sedimentimangrovi. Next base: position 6,508 of record NZ_JAAFZF010000044.1, on the reverse strand, counting down.
GAATTGTCGATTGAATTTGAGAATAAAGTCAATGTCATCCTGGGTGAAAATGCTCAAGGTAAAACAAATGTGATGGAATCGATTTATGTTTTAGCTATGGCCAAATCCCATCGGACTTCAAATGACAAAGATCTCATTCGTTGGGATGAAGATTATGCTAAAATAGAGGGAAGGGTCCAAAAACATCACAGTGCCTTGCCATTGGAATTGGTCATTTCCAAAAAAGGCAAAAAGGCAAAACTAAACCATATTGAACAACAAAAGTTAAGCCAATATGTTGGAAATATGAACGTAGTCATGTTTGCTCCAGAGGATCTCAACCTTGTAAAAGGAAGCCCACAGGTCCGAAGACGATTTATTGATATGGAAATCGGACAGATCTCTCCTGTTTATTTACATGATATGAGTCAATATCAAAAAGTACTACAACAGCGCAATCATTTTTTAAAAATGCTGCAAAGTAAAAAGGAAACAAATCAAACCATGCTTGAGGTTTTAACGGAACAATTTATCCAAATGGCTGTGAAAATTGTTTCGAAAAGATTTGAATTTCTCCAATTACTTGAAAAGTGGGCAAAGCCCATTCATCAGGGAATCTCAAGAGGGTTAGAAACGCTTGAAATAAACTACAAACCGTCTGTTGAGGTATTAGAAGGCCAAGATTTGTCGAAAATGGTAACAAGTTTTATGGAAAAATTTGAAAAGGTTAGATCCAGGGAAATTGAACGTGGGACCACACTTTTTGGCCCCCACCGGGATGATATCGTGTTTCATGTCAATGAAAGAGATGTTCAGACATTTGGATCTCAAGGTCAGCAGCGAACAACAGCACTCTCTGTTAAACTAGCTGAAATTGAATTAATTCATGCGGAAATTGGAGAATACCCAATACTTCTGTTGGACGATGTATTATCAGAATTAGATGATTATCGCCAATCACACCTATTAAATACGATTCAAGGAAAGGTACAAACCTTTGTTACAACGACTAGTGTTGACGGAATTGATCATCAAACATTAAAAGAAGCCTCTACATTTGTAGTTACATCCGGCAATATTAAGAAAAGTGATTGAGGTGCTATATGTATATCCATATCGGGGAAGATCTTAATATTAGGTTAAAAGATATTATTGCTATACTAGATAAAGATAGCACGGAAAATTCAGAGTCGATGGAAGAATTCTTTCAATATCACCAAAAAGAGGTTATTAACCTATCCAAAAAAAGAACCAAATCAATTGTGATTACCGTTGATAAGATCTATTTATCCCCGATTGCCTCAGGAACGTTAAAAAAACGTTCCAGCCAAATGTATTTACAGGAATTTTAATATTATTATTTTTTCAAAACTATAGATTCATAAGGCAGAAAGTGCAGGTGAAATAAGTGACAATGGATCAAAAAGCCGTACAGGAACAAGCATATGATGCTAATCAGATACAAGTGTTGGAGGGTCTTGAAGCTGTCCGAAAAAGACCGGGGATGTATATAGGGTCAACAAGCAGTAAAGGTCTCCACCATCTCGTTTGGGAAATTGTAGATAATAGTATTGATGAAGCTCTTGCGGGTTACTGTACCGAAATCAATGTCACAATTGGAGAAGATAACAGCATTACGGTAAAAGATAATGGCCGTGGGATTCCGGTCGGTATCCATGAAAAAATGGGCCGCCCTGCGGTGGAGGTTATCATGACTGTTCTTCATGCCGGCGGTAAATTTGGTGGCGGGGGTTACAAGGTATCCGGAGGACTCCATGGTGTGGGTGCTTCTGTTGTTAATGCTCTCTCTACCTATTTGGAAGTGTTTGTTCATCGTGAGGGAAAAATTCATTATCAAAAATATGAACGGGGCGTTCCAGTAACCGACTTGAAGGTAATCGGAGAGACTGACAAAACTGGAACGATTACTCATTTTAAGCCAGATGGAGAAATCTTTACTGAAACATTAGTATATGATTATGACATTCTTGCTACTCGATTGCGTGAACTTGCTTTCCTTAATCGTGGAATAAAAATTACGATTGAAGATAAAAGAGTGGAAAATAAACATAATGAGTATTATTACGAGGGCGGAATTAAATCCTATGTAGAACACTTAAACCGTACGAAGGAAGTTATTCATGAAGAACCAATCTACATGGAGGGCGAACGGGACGGAATTAGTGTAGAAGTAGCCCTTCAATATAATGATGGCTATACTGATAATATTTATTCTTTTGCCAATAATATTCACACTTATGAGGGCGGTACCCATGAATCTGGCTTTAAAACAGCCTTAACGAGGGTTATTAATGATTATGCCCGCAAAAATGGGATCATTAAAGAAAATGATTCAAATTTATCAGGTGAAGATGTTCGCGAAGGATTAACGGCAATTGTTTCAATTAAGCACCCAGATCCGCAGTTTGAGGGACAGACTAAGACCAAACTTGGTAATTCTGAAGTTAGAGCCATTACAGACACGATTTTTGCAAGTTCTTTCGAAAAGTTTTTACTCGAAAACCCAACAGTTGCAAGAAAGATCGTTGAAAAAGGTTTAATGGCAGCTCGTGCCCGAATTGCGGCCAAAAAAGCAAGGGAATTAACAAGACGAAAAAGCGCCTTAGAGGTTTCAAGTTTACCAGGGAAATTAGCCGATTGTACTTCTAAAGACCCTGCTGAAAGCGAATTATATATCGTTGAGGGTGATTCAGCTGGAGGTTCTGCTAAGCAAGGCCGTGATCGCTTATTCCAAGCAATTTTGCCGCTTAGAGGTAAGATTCTCAATGTAGAAAAAGCCCGACTTGACAAGATTCTTTCTAATAATGAAGTAAGAGCTATGATAACTGCTATTGGAACAGGAATTGGTGAAGATTTCGATATTTCTAAAGCACGTTATCATAAAATTGTCATCATGACCGATGCGGATGTTGATGGTGCTCATATTCGGACACTATTGTTAACATTCTTCTATCGTTATATGAGAAAAATTATTGAAGCAGGCTATGTCTACATTGCACAGCCGCCCCTTTATAAAGTACAACAAGGAAAAAGAGTTGAATATGCCTATAATGAAAAGGACCTGGAACGGATATTTGCTGAATTGCCAAGCCAGCCAAAACCTAATATTCAGCGGTATAAAGGGTTAGGTGAAATGAATCCAGAACAGTTATGGGAAACAACAATGGATCCAGCAAACAGAACGATGTTGCAGGTCAGTCTTGAGGATGCAATTGAGGCCGATGAAACCTTTGATATGCTAATGGGCGAAAAAGTAGAGCCGCGCCGTAATTTTATTGAAGAAAATGCTCAATATGTAAAGAATTTAGATATATAACAAAGGGAAAAAAAGGGTAGAGCTTTCTATCCTCCTTTTTCTTTTTGGTAATCCATAAAGGAGGTACCAAATATGGCTGATACACCAAATTCTCAAATAAAAGAGATTAATATTAGTCAGGAAATGAAGTCTTCCTTCCTTGACTATGCTATGAGTGTTATTGTCTCACGTGCTCTTCCGGACGTTCGTGACGGGTTAAAGCCGGTTCACCGCCGTATTCTTTATGCTATGCATGATCTTGGAATACATGCAGACAAACCATATAAAAAGTCAGCCCGTATAGTTGGGGATGTTATCGGTAAATATCACCCTCATGGTGATTCGGCTGTTTATGAAACAATGGTTCGGATGGCCCAAGATTTTAACTATCGGTATATGCTTGTTGACGGTCATGGGAACTTCGGTTCTGTTGACGGTGATGCTGCTGCTGCGATGCGATATACTGAGTCGAGAATGTCCAAAATTTCCATGGAATTATTAAGAGATATTAACAAAGATACAATTGATTATCAAGATAACTATGATGGTGAGGAAAAGGAACCTGTAGTATTGCCAGCAAGATTCCCTAACCTATTAGTAAATGGAACAACCGGAATTGCTGTAGGTATGGCGACTAACATCCCTCCTCACCAGCTCGGCGAAGTAATTGACGCGGTTTTAGCAGTGAGCCGTGATCCTGAGATTACCACACAGGAATTGATGGAGATTATCCCTGGTCCTGACTTTCCTACTGGTGGGATTATCCTTGGACGCAGCGGTATTCGTAAAGCATATGATACCGGCCGTGGCTCCATCTCATTAAGAGCTAAGGTGGAAATAGAGCAAAAATCAAATGGTAAAGAAGTTATTATTGTTAAGGAATTACCATATCAAGTCAACAAAGCAAAGCTGATTGAAAAAATTGCTGAGTTAGCCCGTGATAAAAAAATTGATGGAATTACTGATTTACGTGATGAATCCGACCGCAGGGGTATGCGAATTGTTATTGAAGTACGGAAAGATGCAAACGCGAATGTGCTGTTAAATAATTTATACAAACAAACAGCCATGCAAACTAGTTTCGGAATTAACACATTGGCGCTTGTGAATGGTCAGCCGAAAGTGTTAACTCTAAAGCAATGTTTGTTGCATTATTTAGATCATCAAAAGGTTGTTATTCGCAGAAGAACAGAGTTTGAGTTGCGTAAGGCGGAAGCTCGCGCTCATATTTTGGAAGGTTTGCGTATTGCACTAGACCATTTAGATGCAGTTATAACATTAATCCGTAATTCACAAACGACTGATATTGCACGTGAAGGATTAATGAGAGAATTTAATTTATCAGAAAAACAGGCACAAGCGATCCTTGATATGCGCCTACAGCGCTTAACCGGATTGGAAAGAGAGAAAATTGAAGAAGAATATCAAAGTCTAGTAAAGTTGATTTCTGAATTAAAAGCGATTCTCGCAGATGAAGAAAAAATTCTCGATATTATCCGTGAAGAACTGCTAGAAATAAAAGAGCGTTATAATGATACACGCCGTACAGAAATTGCGGCAGGAGGAGTTGAAAATATTGAAGATGAGGATTTAATTCCTCGTGAAAATATTGTCATTACTCTAACTCATAACGGCTATATCAAACGTCTTCCTGTATCCACTTATCGTGCCCAAAAACGAGGTGGACGTGGAGTTCAGGGAATGGGAACAAATGAAGATGACTTTGTTGAACATTTAATCACGACTTCTACCCATGATACAATCTTGTTCTTTACGAATAAAGGAAAAGTATACCGTTCCAAAGGGTATGATATACCTGAATTTAGCCGGACAGCCAAAGGAATTCCGATTATTAACCTACTTGGAATTGAAAAGGGAGAATGGGTTAACGCGATCATACCAGTTGAGGAATTTGTCGATAATTGGTATCTATTCTTTACTACAAAAGATGGGATTTCAAAACGTTCTCCATTGTCATCATTTGCTCATATCCGTAATAATGGCTTAATTGCTCTAAATCTTCGAGAAGGTGATGAATTAATATCTGTTCGCTTAACAGATGGAAATAAGGATATCATTATTGGAACCAAAAAAGGTATGCTGATTCGCTTTGCGGAAACAGAAGTTAGATCCATGGGCCGTACGGCTACCGGAGTCAAGGGGATTACTCTTGACAGTGATGATGAAGTTGTCGGCATGGAAGTGTTAGAAGAAAATAATGATATACTAATTGTTACGAAGAATGGATATGGAAAACGGACCCCTGCTTCTGAATATCGGATTCAAGGAAGAGGGGGTAAAGGAATAAAAACATGCCATATAACTGAGAAAAATGGAGAGCTTGTTTCTGTACGTACGGTAACGGGTGAAGAAGATTTAATGCTCATTACCACAAGTGGTGTGTTAATCCGTATTGATGTTGCGGGAATTTCTCAATTAGGCCGAAACACTCAAGGTGTGAAGCTTATTACCCTGAAGGAAAGTGAAAATGAATCTGTCGCAACAGTAGCTAAGGTAGAAAAGGAAGAGAAGGAAGAAGATCAAGAAAACACAAGTGACCAATAATATTGAAAAACGGAAATCAGTATTTCCGAGGGTGGAGAGCTTATTTGAAAGGAGCACTTTTAGTGTTCCTTTTTTTATAAGATTAAAAAAGGAACTCATTGACTTCGAAAAATGGCTATACAAGTGCCTTAGCTGTGAGACGTCTGCCCTTAGCTTCTCACCGTACGATTCTTTTAATTGAATCTAACTGTTTTCTTTTATTTGAGTTGGAAAGTATTATATGAAAGATGCAGAAGTGTTTGTTCAATTTTAATAAAAAAAATGAAAAAAGTATGTTGACTTCCACTAGAAACGGTGATATATTAATAGAGTCGCTTCTGAGCGATAGATAAATTGATCTTTGAAAACTAAACAACCAAAAACGTCAACAAATTACAACATTCGTTTCTATTGAAACGAAGCCAACGTTAATTTTGTGAGCTAAATCAACTTTTTTGGAGAGTTTGATCCTGGCTCAGGACGAACGCTGGCGGCGTGCCTAATACATGCAAGTCGAGCGGACCAATAGAAGCTTGCTTCTATTGGTTAGCGGCGGACGGGTGAGTAACACGTGGGCAACCTGCCTGTAAGACTGGGATAACTTCGGGAAACCGGAGCTAATACCGGATAATTCATCCCCTCGCATGAGGGGGTGCTGAAAGTCGGTTC
>NZ_JAAFZF010000043.1:0-28350 GCF_010614825.1 Neobacillus sedimentimangrovi | reverse complement strand
TGAATGGAAAGCTTATGAATGGGGGAACAGTCGTAAAGGTTATTGGCGAATCTCAAAAAGTCCCATATTACACAGAACCCTTGGAAACTCCTATTGGAGTAACCAAGGGCTTAAAAGTCTACAGAAACGTTATGAATTCTTGCGTCATTTATCTTGATTGAACCGCCGTATACGGAACCGTACGTACGGTGGTGTGAGAGGACGGGGGTTAATCACCCCCTCCTACTCGATTTTATAAAAAGTAAGAAATGGCTCCTGCGAGTTTTTCTTTGATCGTTCTGGTAAGGTTCGGTTGATTGAGTGTTTCAAGTGTCAGGCGTTTTGAGTCTTGGATGTCTTTTTGGATGATTTGTTTAACTTGATCGATAAATGCCGGATCATAGATATAGCAATTGATTTCTTTGTTAAGATATAGGCTGCGTTTGTCTAAGTTGGCGGTTCCTAGTTCACAGATTTTATTGTCAATCACTAAGGCTTTAGCATGGTAAAAACCATTCTGAAAATGATAGACGATAGCTCCGGCTTGAAGTAGTGGTCGTAAATAGCGGTAAGAAGCTTCTTGAACAAGAATATGATCAGAAACAAATGGGACTAAGATTGTTAAGTGTACACCTCTTTGGACTGCATTTAGCAATTCCTTAAGTATTTTCTTACTTGGAATAAAATAAGGAGTGCCAATGATAATTGATTTTTCAGCTTCCTGAATGAGGCGGATAAACATTTCCTCTAGTTGAAAAGCTTCTGTTGACATAATTTGATGTTGGATTTTCCCCTTCGGTAGTTCAGGAAAATAATCTACGTGGCTTTCCATTTGGACCAAAGGACGCTTGGTTGACTCTTTTGTCGATGTATGGGCTTCTTTTGCCCCTCCGTAAAATTCAACAGCTGCTTCAGCTAATCCCCATCCGTGATGGCCCACTCGGATACTTTCAGGAAAATTAAAGTGTGTCTTTTGAGAGTTTTTCTTTCCCTCCTGTGAAGGTGTAATAGGAGGAAGCATTTGAATTCCAGTACATTGCTGCCAGTCCACTAAAAACTCTTGCTGCAAAAAATGGACACCTTCACCTGTGATTTTAAGATGATAATCACGCCAAGGACTTAACTTAGGATCTTGGTCAATATATTCTAACCCAATGTTAAATCCGCCAAGATAGCCAATTCTTCCATCAATAACCGTTATTTTACGGTGATTTCGTACTTGGGAAGAATAGAACAGATATGGCAGTTTGACTTTGTTAATGAAAGCAAATTGCACGCCTTCTTTTCTTAGTGATTTTATAGTGTTTTTTTTCACCTTCCAGCTGCCAAGTCGGTCGAGCATTAAACGAACTTCTACGCCCTCTTTAGCTTTTTCTTTTAAAATCTCAAGAAATTCTTGACTGAATGAATCCTCTTTTACAATATAAAACAACACATGGATATGTTTTTCCGCTCTCCGAAGTTCCGTAAAAAAATCTCTAAATAAATCTTTGCCCGTTGAAAAAATTTCAAATTCGCTGTACAAGACAGGGCTTTCCATCTTCCTTAGAGTAGAAAGATGCTTCCTTCGTCCTAAGTTGAAATCTAATAATAGCCATATAAGAATTAACATAATCATTCCAAATATAATGAGTACAACATTCATCAGAATTCTTCCCCCAATCCGTTGAGTTAGTTTTTCCAAATCCACTCGTTTCTATAAGTTTTAGAATTCCGACAAAAAACTCATTGACTGAATGCTCACTCATAATATAATAGAGATAAGGTTAGTCAGAAAATTAATTATTTTCTACAACTTAAGAACATTCGGGGAGATATTTAGAAAGGAGAGGAGTACATGAACGGTCTGTTATGGGTAAATTTTATTGCGTTTCTTTCTGTAACCGCTTACTCAGTCTATCTGTTTATCTATGTTGTCAAAACTCGGATCGAATATATTAAGCTTGGCAAAAAAGTAGAGTTTGACAACAACGTGAAAGAGCGGCTCCAAAAAATTTGGGTCAATGTTTTTGGGCAAAAGAAGCTCCTGAAAGATAAGAAAAGTGGTATTATTCACGTTATGTTTTTTTATGGCTTTATTCTTGTGCAATTCGGGGCTATCGATTTTATTTGGAAAGGGTTAGTACCGGGATCACATTTGCCTTTAGGTCCGCTGTATCCAGGATTTACTTTCTTCCAAGAAATTGTCACCTTAATGATCTTAGTAGCCGTTATTTGGGCGTTTTATCGCCGTTATATTGAAAAATTAGTTCGCCTTAAACGCAATTTTAAATCAGGTCTTGTCTTATTATTTATCGGTGGATTGATGCTTTCTGTTCTTTTTGGAAATGGTATGAGTATGATTTGGCATGGCCATGAAGGGACTTGGACAGAACCAGTTGCCTCCTTGATTGCTGGAATTTTTTCCGGCATTGGTGAAACCACTGCCATTGTTCTCTTCTACGTAGCATGGTGGATTCATCTTTTATTCTTGTTAACATTTTTAGTCTACGTGCCACAGTCCAAGCATGCTCACTTAATTGCTGGTCCGGCCAATGTATACTTTAACCGTTTGGATAAACCGGGAAAATTAAAGAAAATTGACTTTGAAGATGAGACACAGGAAACCTTCGGAGTTGGAAAGATTGAAGACTTCACTCAGTTGCAAATGATTGATTTCTATGCTTGTGTGGAATGCGGCCGTTGTACCAATATGTGTCCAGCTACTGGTACGGGTAAAATGCTGTCGCCTATGGATCTTATTTTGAAGCTGCGTGACCACTTAACAAATCATGGTGCGGCCGTGACGTCGAAGCAGCCATGGGTGCCGACTTTCGCGTTTAGCCATACAAAAGGGAATCAGCTTGCTCTAGCAGCTACGGGACAGGGGGCTAATGAATCAGCTGCTACACTTGTTTATAGTCCAAGTCTGATCGGTGATGTCATTACTGAAGAAGAAATTTGGGCTTGTACAACATGCCGCAACTGTGAAGATCAATGTCCAGTCATGAACGAACATGTGGAAAAAATTATAGACTTGCGCCGCTATCTTGTTTTAACCGAAGGAAAAATGGACGCAGATGCTCAGCGTGCAATCACCAATATTGAACGTCAAGGCAACCCGTGGGGGTTAAATAGAAAAGAGCGCGAAACATGGCGTGAAGCCCGTGAAGATGTTCATGTGCCTACTGTAAAAGAAATGAATAAAGCAGGTGAGGAGTTCGAATACCTTTTCTGGGTTGGTTCCATGGGTTCTTATGACAATCGCAGTCAGAAGATTGCCTTATCTTTTGCAAAATTATTAAATGAAGCAGGCGTGAAATTTGCGATTCTTGGAAATAAAGAAAAGAACTCCGGTGACACCGTTCGCCGCCTTGGAAATGAATTCTTGTTCCAAGAACTTGCAGCTAATAATATTGCGGAAATTGAAAAAGCAGGCGTGAAAAAAATTGTTACGATCGACCCGCACGCCTACAATATTTTCAAAAATGAATACCCGGATTTTGGTTTAGAAGCAGAAGTATACCATCATACAGAGGTTCTGTTCGAACTAGTCCGCGATGGTCGTTTGAAGCCAAAGTATGTGGTGAACGAAACCATTACGTTCCATGATTCGTGCTATTTGGGTCGATATAACGATGTATACGATCCACCACGTGAAATCTTAAAAGCCATTCCAGGGGTGAAACTGGTGGAAATGGAACGTAATCGCGAAAAAGGAATGTGCTGTGGTGCGGGCGGAGGCCTAATGTGGATGGAGGAAGAAACTGGCCACCGTATCAATGTAGCAAGAACAGAGCAGGCACTTGCCGTGAATCCATCCGTTATTAGCTCTGGTTGTCCATACTGCTTAACCATGCTTTCTGATGGGACGAAGGCGAAGGAAGTTGAGGACAAGGTGGCTACTTACGATGTTGCGGAGCTACTAGAAAAAGCCGTCTGTGGAGAACCAACGACAGTTGCATCTTAATGAACCTGTATCCTATTAGAAAAATTTCTTCATTAGCAGAGGTTAATTTTTAGCAGAATTCATAAAAGTTTACGAATTTTGTGTAAAGTCATTCAACTTCTGCTAATTTTTTTGTACAATAGAACCAAAGGGATAAAACGCTTACATTTCTTAGCGAATTGCTTACGTAGGCAGATAGGGCCTGCGTTCCTTTTGGAAGAATGGATGAGCGAGCGTTCGGTCAATTTTTTTACAAACTAATGACTGAAAATTAGGAATAGGCATAATTGAAAATGAATTGAGGGAAAGGGAGTGTTTTTATGGGAAGAACAGTTATTTTAAGCGGTGTTCGAACACCATTTGGAAAATTTGGCGGTGCATTAAGTAGTTTGACGGCCGCGCAGCTGGGCGGAATCGCCATCAAGGAAGCACTAAAACGTGCAGAGGTAAAACCAGAAGAGGTTCAGGAAGTCATTTTTGGGTCCGTATTACAGGGCGGTCAGGGACAAATTCCTTCACGTCAGGCTGCACGCCATGCAGGCCTACCTTGGGAAGTGAAAACGGAAACCATCAACAAAGTATGTGCTTCAGGATTGCGCAGTGTTACTTTGGCTGATCAAATCATTCGAGCCGGAGATGAGGAAGTCATTGTGGCAGGTGGAATGGAATCAATGAGTAATGCGCCGTATCTATTACCAAAGGCAAGATGGGGTCTCCGTATGGGCAACGCTTCTGTACAAGATTTAATGATTCATGATGGTTTAAGTTGTAGCTTTACGGGAGTGCACATGGGAACCTATGGAAACTCGACTGCCTATGAGATGGAAATCAGCCGTGAGGCCCAGGATGAGTGGGCTTTCAGAAGCCACCAACGTGCGATTGCCGCGATGGAGAAAGGAATCTTGGCAGAAGAAATTGTCTCTGTCGAAGTTTCACAACGAAAAGGTGAACCTGTGATTGTTGAGCATGATGAAGCACCAAGAAAAGATACTTCTTTAGAAAAACTGGCTAAACTTGGCCCTGCTTTTAATGGAGAAGGAACGATTACAGCTGGTAATGCACCAGGGGTCAATGATGGTGCGGGAGCTCTCGTTCTGATGAGTGAGGAGCGTGCTCTTCGTGAAGGTAGAAAGGTGGAGGCGGTTATCATCGGTCAGGCGGCCATTGCGGTGGAGGCGAAGGACTTTCCAAAAACTCCTGGCCTTGTTATTCAAGAAATTTTACGAAAAACTGGCAAGAGCCTTGCGGATATCGATTTGTTTGAAATAAATGAGGCATTTGCGGCAGTGGCGCTAGCGAGCAGTCAAATTGCCGGACTTGACCCGGAAAAGGTCAATGTTAATGGTGGTGCGGTGGCTCTTGGTCATCCAATTGGTGCTAGTGGAGCGCGCATTATCATCACGTTAATGCACGAATTGAAACGGCGCGGCGGAGGCATCGGTGTGGCAGCCATTTGTAGTGGCGGAGGTCAAGGAGACGCCATCATGATTGAAGTGCCAAAATCATAGATTGATAGGTTTTGTGATTGGATGAGGGTATACATTACTTTTGGTTGACTAATTCTTTTATCTAAAAATGTTCATTTATTAAATCAATTAAGCACAGCCGGATGAGTTTCCGGCTGGAAATGGAGGGTGACAACATGAAAGTAGAAAAAGTAATGGTCGTAGGTGCAGGACAAATGGGGTCCGGTATCGCCCAAGTTTGTGCTCAAGCAGGTTACATAGTTTTATTAAATGATTTGAAGCCAGAGTTTGTGGAGCGCGGCCTTGGAGTGATTAACAAAAATCTTTCCCGAAATGTGGAAAAAGGAAGAATGACAGAGGAGCAAAAACAAGCCGTTTTAGACCGAATCACGGTTTCCACTGATCTTCAGGATGCTGCTGAGGTCGACCTTGTGATTGAAGCTGCTGTTGAAAATATGGAGGTTAAATCCAATATTTTTGCACAGCTCGATAAAATTGCTCCGGCTCACGCGATATTAGCGAGCAATACATCTTCACTCCCAATTACAGAAATTGCAGCGGCGACGAATCGTCCGGACAAGGTAATCGGCATGCATTTTATGAATCCGGTTCCAGTAATGAAGTTAGTGGAAATTATTCGCGGACTTGCTACATCTGATGAGGTATATCAAGTGATTGAAGATATGACCAAGTCATTAAGTAAAGTACCAGTTGAAGTTAACGATTTCCCGGGATTTGTTTCGAACCGTGTGCTCATGCCAATGATTAATGAAGCGATTTACACGCTTTATGAAGGGGTGGCAACAAAGGAAGCTATTGATGAGGTCATGAAACTCGGTATGAATCATCCAATGGGACCATTAACATTGGCTGACTTTATCGGGTTGGATACATGCCTATACATTATGGAAACCCTGCATGAAGGTTTTGGTGATGACAAATACCGTCCATGCCCACTACTACGAAAATATGTAAAAGCAGGCTGGCTTGGAAGGAAAACTGGCCGCGGGTTTTATGTGTATGAATAGGCACGCTCGCGATTTTTAGTAAACGTTTGCAATTTAATAGAAATGAATACCCACATAAAGTGCCTATAAACGCCGGAACCTAGGGAAAAATTTGTGGGAAAAGCTAGCAAAGGCATAACCAACCAAAACCGTACATTGCAAAAATTTGCTCTATTTTTTGAAAGGGGTTGCACCTATGAGCACTGTTGCTTTCAATTCTTCCAAAGAGGTGGACAGCATGAATTTGACATTCACTGAAGAACAAGAAATGATGCGTAAAATGGTGCGCGATTTTGCCCAAACGGAAATAGCACCATTTGTTGAAAAAATGGAAAAAGGGGAGTTTCCACGGCCAATTCTTCGCAAAATGGGTGAACTTGGATTAATGGGGATTCCGGTCCCAGAAAAATACGGTGGTGCCGAGATGGATTTCACTTCTTATATCATTGCGATTAATGAGCTATCAAGGGTAAGTGCCACCGTGGGCGTTATTCTATCCGTGCATACATCGGTTGGAACAAACCCCATTCTATATTTTGGAACAGAGGAGCAAAAACAAAAATATGTGCCTAAGCTGGCATCCGGTGAGTTTTTAGGTGCCTTTTGTTTAACTGAACCGAGCGCTGGATCTGATGCTGCCAGCTTAAAATCAAGGGCAGTTCGAGATGGCGATCATTACATCATTAACGGGTCAAAAGTGTTTATTACAAATGGCGGCGAGGCCGATATTTATATTGTTTTTGCAAAAACCAATCCGGACTTGAGGAGCAAAGGGGTATCTGCATTTATTGTCGAGAAAAATACTCCGGGACTCATTATTGGCAAGGACGAAAAGAAAATGGGGCTACACGGGTCTAGAACGGTTCAGCTCACGTTTGAAGACATGCGCGTTCCAGCAGAAAACCTCCTCGGTCAAGAAGGAGAGGGCTTTAAAATTGCGATGGCTAACCTTGACGTCGGCCGCATCGGAATTGCTGCTCAAGCATTAGGAATTGCTGAGGCCGCACTTTCAGCCGCAACCGAATACGCAAAGAGCCGTCACCAATTTGGCAAACCAATCGCAGCTCAACAAGGTATCGGATTTAAATTGGCCGATATGGCCACAAGTGTCGAGGCAGCAAAACTATTAGTCTATCGGGCTGCTGATTTAAGAAGCCGGGGAGTTAAGTGTGGTCTCGAAGCATCGATGGCAAAGCTGTTTGCGACAAGGACAGCTGTAGAAGTGACAACGGAAGCCATTCAAGTATTTGGAGGGTACGGCTATACCGAAGATTATCCGGTTGAACGCTACTTCCGCGATGCAAAGGTAACGGAAATTTATGAGGGTACAAGTGAAATTCAACGGATTGTGATTAGTAAGCACCTCTAACTAACTCGTAGACATGTGTAAACATTGGATGAAATAGAATAGATCAATTTGAGGGAGGACCCATCAATGAACTTTAAACTTTCTGAAGAACATGAAATGATTCGAAAAATGGTTCGTGATTTTGCGGAGAATGAAGTGGCTCCGACAGCAGCAGAGCGTGATGAAGAGGAGCGTTTTGACCGTGAAATTTTTTCTAAAATGGCGGAGCTTGGTTTAACGGGAATTCCATGGCCGGAGGAGTACGGCGGCATTGGTAGCGATTATCTAGCTTATTGTATCGCAGTGGAAGAACTGTCTCGCGTGGACGCCTCTGTAGGTGTAACGCTTTCAGCTCATACCTCGCTGGCTAGTTGGCCGATTTACAAATTTGGTAGTGAAGAACAAAAGCAAAAATATTTGCGTCCATTGGCAGAAGGCTCAAAAATCGGCGCCTATGGTTTAACTGAGCCTGGCAGCGGTTCTGATGCAGGTGGTATGAGAACAACCGCACGTCTTGAAGGGGATCATTATATCCTAAATGGTTCCAAAATTTTTATTACAAATGGTGGAGAAGCGGACATTTATGTCGTATTTGCACTAACTGATCCTGCGAGCAGACATAAAGGGACAACTGCATTCATTATTGAAAAAGACTTCCCGGGCTTTTCTGTAGGGAAAAAAGAAAAGAAACTAGGCATTCGTTCCTCTCCTACAACTGAAATTATTTTTGAAGATTGTAAAGTTCCAGTTGAAAATCGCTTGGGCCAAGAGGGCGAAGGATTCAAAATTGCGATGATGACGCTCGATGGAGGCCGTAACGGCATTGCGGCACAAGCAGTCGGAATCGCTCAAGGTGCGCTTGATGCATCCATCGCCTATGCAAAGGAACGTCATCAATTTGGTAAGCCAATTGTCGCTAACCAAGGAATTAGCTTTAAGCTTGCTGATATGGCTACTAGTGTTGAAGCTTCCAGACTATTAACCTATCAAGCTGCATGGCTGGAGTCCAATGGTTTACCTTATGGTAAAGAGTCAGCAATGTCTAAACTTTTGGCCGGCGACACAGCTATGAAGGTGACAACCGAAGCAGTACAAATTTTTGGGGGCTATGGCTATACCAAAGATTATCCAGTAGAACGATTCATGCGCGATGCAAAAATTACGCAAATATACGAGGGTACACAGGAAATCCAGCGTCTTGTTATTTCGCGCATGTTGACGAAGTGAGGCGATTGGAACGGGAATGAAAAAGCGGGAGGTACAGTCTTCGGTTAAAGATGAAAAACTCGTGCAAATCCGACGGGATCAAATGATTAAAGGGGCAGTTACACTTTTTAAACAAAAGGGGTTTCATCGTACAACGACTAGGGAAATCGCTAAAGCCGCTGGTTTTAGCATTGGAACACTGTACGAATATATTCGTACAAAAGAAGACGTTCTTTACCTTGTGTGTGATAGCATTTATGACCACGTAAAGGAGAGGCTTCAAGAGGATCTTGAACATAAACAAGGTACATTGGAAAGTTTAAAGCTTGGGATCACAAACTTTTTCCATGTTATGGATGAAATGCAGTCAGAAGTCCTTGTTATGTATCAGGAAGTCAAATCCTTGTCCAAGGATGCCCTGCCATATGTGTTGAAAAAGGAAATCGAAATGGTGGGGATGTTTGAAAATCTTCTCAATAAGTGTATCGAAAATGGTGAGCTTGACTTAACAGAAAAACAGGTCAAAATCATCGCACACGATATTTTTGTCCAAGGGCAGATGTGGGGCTTCCGGCGCTGGGCCCTCCGAAAGCTTTTTACCTTAGAAGAATACATTGAGCTGCAGACAGAGCTTTTATTTAAGGGGATCAAAAAATACGAGATGTCAAATAAATAGGGGGAGAAGGATGAACACAACGGGAAAATATCAGCCAAAACATCATATCCGTTTTGTGACAGCATCTAGTTTATTTGATGGCCATGATGCATCGATCAACATTATGCGCCGTATTCTGCAAGCAAGTGGAGCTGAAGTGATCCACCTTGGTCATAACCGTTCGGTTGAAGAAGTGGTTAACGCCGCCATCCAAGAAGATGTCCAAGGAATTGCCGTCTCTTCATACCAAGGTGGTCATGTTGAATACTTTAAATACATGTATGATCTATTAAAGGAAAAAGGCGCACCGCATATCCGTATTTATGGCGGTGGTGGCGGGGTGATTATTCCGAGGGAAATTAATGAACTCCATGAATACGGGATTGCCCGTATCTTCTCGCCGGAAGATGGCCGCAAAATGGGGCTACAGGGCATGATTGATTACATGATGCGAGAATGTGATTTTTCCACTATTGCCCCGGAAAAAATATCAGAGCAAATTGAAAAACTACCAACGGGGGATGTAAACGCGATTGCCAAACTTATTACCTTCGCTGAACTACATGTGGATAAAAAGAGTGAAGCAGCAGCGACTGCTGAGCAGGTGTTAGAAAAGGTAAAAACGCTCGAGAAGGCGATTCCGGTAGTCGGAATTACTGGAACAGGAGGCGCAGGAAAAAGCTCGCTTACCGATGAACTCATCCGCCGCTTTATCAATGAATTTCCGAACAAAAAAGTGGCGATTTTGTCCGTTGACCCAACAAAGCAAAAAACTGGAGGCGCTCTTCTTGGTGACCGGATCCGCATGAATGCTATTTTCTCACCAAACGTGTATATGCGAAGTCTAGCCACACGTGCGTCTAAAAGTGAATTATCGCTTGCCATTAAGGATGCGGTGGCAGTCACGAAGGCAGCTGGTTTTGATCTGGTAATTGTTGAAACGAGTGGAATTGGTCAAGGGGATGCGGGTATCACTGAAATTTGTGACCTGTCCATGTACGTAATGACGAGCGAGTTTGGAGCACCGTCCCAGCTCGAAAAAATTGATATGATTGATTTTGCGGACCTCATTGTTATTAACAAATTTGAGCGTAAAGGCTCTGAGGATGCGAAGCGTCAGGTGCAGAAGCAATATCAGCGCAGCCATATGCTTTTTGAAAAAGATCTTTCTGAAATGCCTGTGTACGGAACAATTGCTAGCCAGTTCAATGACCCAGGCACGAATGCTTTATTTGCGGCTTTGATTGAAAAATTAAACGAAAAAACAGGCACGGACTGGGTAACGACTTACAGTAAAAATGAGAAAGTCGAAAAGCAAAATGTCATTATCCCGACAGACCGACGTTATTATTTAAGAGAGATTTCAGAAACAGTTCGTAATTACCATAAAAAAGCAGAAGAACAGGCGAATATTGCTCGAAAATTATTCCAGCTCGAGGGAGCTATTGAGGCAGTGAAAGACCAGCCAGAAGTGGTGTCGGCGCTGGAAGCGATAAAACAAGAAACGGAAGCAAAGCTGACCCCAGAGTCGAAGAAAATTCTCGAAACATGGGAAAAAACAAAAGAAGCTTACTCCGGGGAAAAGTTTGTCACCAGAATTCGCGACAAAGAAATTGTTACCGTCTTGAAAACAAAAAGTTTATCAGGTCTGGATATTCCGAAAGTCGCTTTACCTAAGTACAAGGATTATGGGGAAATTCTTCGTTGGGTGTACCGTGAAAACGTACCAGGTTCTTTCCCATATACTGCTGGGGTATTCCCTTTCAAGCGTGAGGGAGAAGATCCGAAACGTCAATTTGCTGGGGAAGGTACACCGGAGAGAACGAATCGTCGTTTCCACTATCTCTCAAAAGGCGATCAAGCAAAGCGTTTAAGTACGGCTTTTGACTCTGTTACGTTGTATGGTGAAGACCCGGATCACCGTCCCGATATTTTTGGAAAGGTCGGCGAGAGTGGTGTTAGCGTTTGTACGTTAGATGACATGAAAAAACTATATGATGGATTTGATCTATGTCATCCATCCACATCCGTATCCATGACAATCAATGGCCCGGCACCAATTATTCTGGCTATGTTTATGAACACCGCCATTGACCAACAGGTAAAGAAAAAAGAAGCAGAACTTGGCCGTATTTTAACGGTCGAAGAATATGCGGAGGTTAAGGCTTATACACTGAAAACGGTCCGCGGTACGGTACAGGCCGATATTTTAAAAGAAGACCAAGGACAGAATACTTGTATTTTTTCAACGGAATTTGCGCTTCGGATGATGGGCGACATTCAGCAATATTTCATTGATAACCAAGTACGTAACTATTATTCTGTTTCTATTTCCGGTTATCATATTGCCGAAGCAGGAGCAAACCCGATTTCACAGCTTGCCTTTACGTTAGCTAATGGCTTCACCTATGTCGAGTATTATTTAAGCCGCGGCATGCATATTGATGATTTTGCTCCAAACTTATCGTTCTTCTTCTCGAATGGTTTGGATCCAGAATATACGGTGATTGGCCGCGTGGCACGCCGCATTTGGGCAACGGTCATGCGTGAGAAATATGGCGCGAACGAACGCAGTCAAAAACTGAAGTACCATGTGCAGACTTCAGGACGTTCGCTACACGCCCAGGAAATAGACTTTAACGATATCCGCACAACACTGCAGGCGTTGATGGCCCTGCATGATAACTGTAATTCACTTCATACGAACGCTTATGACGAGGCGATCACAACGCCGACGGAGGAGTCTGTGCGCCGCGCGATGGCCATTCAGATGATCATTACGAAAGAGCATGGTTTAACGAAAAATGAAAATCCATTGCAGGGATCATTCATTGTAGAAGAGCTGACTGACCTGGTTGAGGAAGCTGTGCTCCAAGAATTTGACCGCCTAAATGATCGTGGCGGGGTGCTTGGAGCGATGGAAACCCAGTACCAGCGAGGTAAAATTCAGGATGAATCGATGTATTATGAAATGAAAAAGCATAGTGGTGAACTTCCAATTATTGGAGTTAATACCTACTTGAATCCGAACCCTCCGTCCGAGGAAGAGATTGACAATATGGAGCTTGCAAGAGCAACCATCGAGGAGAAAGAATTACAAATTCGTAATTTGCGTGCCTTCCAGGAAGCGCATGCTAGTGAGTCAGCAGCGGCGCTAAAACGATTGAAAGAAGTAGCAATTAGTGGAGGCAACATTTTCGCCGAACTAATGGAAACGGTCAAAGTGGCAAGTCTTGGTCAAATTACGAAGGCTCTTTATGAAGTAGGAGGACAATATCGCCGCAATATGTAAAACAGAACCATCGATTTTATTTGGTTCTTAATCCACAAAAAGGTAAATATTTTTGCTACAATGGCCCGCGGGCCATTGTCTTTTTTTGAATAGAAAAAATGTGTATTTTCCATTCCGAGAATGGTGAAACTCATGTGTCCAAGCGACTAGCAATCAATCTACATGGAAGCGCCTTCTGTTTCACGTGTTGAGCAGAGAATTGCACGTATATGTTGGTAATAAATTTTTATATGATATTAAAATAGGAAGATTTCCTATATAATCAAGATAGTGAATGTATTTCCAGTTTTTATGGGCAGGTGAAAGTGTGTGAAGGTAAGACAAATTATCTTAATATTAATTATTTCAGCCTGGCCTTTATTTTATCTCTATGAACGCCAATTAGGTGCAATTTCGTTTCTGCTTCTTGCCGTCTTCTTTTTGTTTATCTCCATTAAGGAGATCAAGAAAGCTAAGGAAGAGGAACAGGAGAAGTCAAAGAAGCAAAAAATCAAGCAAAATAGCAGATAAAACTAGCATAAACCGAAAAAATTTGTTTATAATGAAGAATATGTTTTTTTATACGTACGACACACTTTCAAGTGTTCAAATAGAGAAAGGAAGTGCCTAAATTGAGTTTAGCCCAATACTCAAAAGAGGAATTACAAGAGTTATCCCTTATCGAACTAGCATATGTATTTTTGAAAAATAATAAGCAGCCGATGTCCTTTCATGATTTGGTTGCTGAAATTTCTGTACTTGCCGGGATTTCTGAAGAAGAAATGCGTAAACGGCTGGCCCAATTTTATACAGACTTAAATATTGACGGCCGCTTCCTCTCCTTGGGTGAAAATCGCTGGGGACTTCGTGTTTGGTATCCTGTAGATACACAGGAGGAGGAAGTTGTTTCAGCAGTGAAGCCGAAGAAGAAAAAGGCGAAGAAACTTGTTGATGAAGATGATCTTGACATCGAAGATTACGAAGATCTGGATGAAGAAGATTATGATGATCTTGATGACTTCGAAGATGAACTTCTTGATGAGGATGAAGAAGACTACAATGATCTTGATGATGTGGACGAATTTGATGATGATGAAGTGTTAGAGGACGACGATGATTTCGATCTTGACGATGAAGCGGACTTAGACGAAGACCTTGATGATGAGGAAGATTTGGATATCGAGGATGAAGAAGATCTATAATTGGTCATCCATTTTGAAAAACGACTTGACTTTTATCTCAGCCCCTTGTATCATCTTGTTTGGGCTCCTTAAAAAAGGAACGATTACTTATAATCAATATGCGCTCCCTTACATTGCGTAAGCGGAGCGCTTTTTATTTTTTTAAAACTCCGGTTTTGTAATGGGGTTTTTTCCTTTTTGATGAGAGAGAAAAGATTTTTTTCAAAAACTCCATTAACTATCTGAAGAATGCACAAACTGTAATTGAGGAGGAATTTTTTCATGACAAAGTATATTTTTGTAACCGGCGGTGTGGTTTCATCACTTGGAAAAGGGATTACTGCTGCATCTTTAGGGCGTTTATTGAAAAATCGCGGCTTAAATGTGACGATTCAAAAATTCGACCCTTATATTAACGTGGACCCTGGAACGATGAGCCCGTATCAGCATGGAGAGGTTTTTGTTACTGATGATGGTGCGGAAACAGATCTAGACTTAGGCCATTATGAGCGCTTTATTGACATTAATCTTAATAAGTACAGCAACGTGACAACAGGAAAAATTTATTCTTCCGTGCTTCGTAAAGAGCGCCGTGGCGATTATCTTGGGGCTACTGTACAGGTCATTCCACATATTACGAATGAAATTAAAGACCGCGTTTTCCGTGCTGGTAATGAAACGAATGCGGATGTCGTCATCACAGAGATTGGCGGTACGGTGGGAGATATCGAATCACTACCATTTTTAGAGGCGATTCGCCAAATTAAAAGTGATGTCGGCCGTGACAATGTGATGTATATCCACTGTACATTAGTTCCTTACATCAAAGCGGCTGGTGAAATGAAGACGAAGCCAACTCAACATAGTGTAAAAGAATTGCGCAGCCTTGGTATTCAGCCAAATATTATTGTCGTGCGTACAGAAATGCCAATTTCACAGGACATGAAGGAAAAAATTGCGTTATTCTGTGATATTGATGCGAAAGCAGTTATCGAGTGTCGTGATGCGGATACTCTTTACTCTGTGCCTCTTGCCTTACAAGAGCAAAAAATGGACCAAATCGTTTGTGACCATTTGAAATTAGAGACTCAAGAAGCGGAAATGACTGAGTGGAAAGCGTTGGTGGATCGCGTTCTTAACCTTTCTGGCAAAACGCGTATTGGACTTGTTGGTAAATATGTTGAGCTTCAGGATGCGTATATTTCTGTTGTAGAAGCGCTGAAGCATGCCGGCTATGCATTTGATACCGATGTAGAAGTGAAGTGGATTAATGCAGAGGAAGTGACTCGTGAGAATGTTTCAGAGTTACTTAGTGATGTAGATGGAGTACTTGTTCCAGGAGGTTTTGGTGACCGCGGGGTAGAAGGAAAAATTGAAGCAATCCGCTATGCGCGTGAATCAAAGAAACCTTTATTAGGTATTTGTCTGGGCATGCAATTAGCAACTATTGAATTTGCTCGCAATGTGTTGGGGCTTTCTGATGCTCATTCTGCAGAATTCGTACCAGATACAGAGCATCCAATTATCGACTTACTTCCTGAACAAAAGGATGTAGAAGATTTAGGTGGAACATTGCGTTTAGGTCTTTATCCTTGTCGCTTGGTGGAAGGAACAAAAGCGTTTGAAGCCTATGGAGAAAAAGTCGTTTATGAGCGCCACCGTCATCGATATGAATTTAATAATCAATATCGTCAAGAAATGGAACAAGCAGGCTTTGTGTTCTCTGGGACAAGCCCAGACGGCCGCTTAGTGGAAATTGTGGAGCTTAAAGACCATCCATGGTTTGTTGCTTCCCAATTCCATCCTGAATTCGTTTCAAGACCAACTCGTCCACAGCCACTATTCCGTGACTTTATTAAAGCTACTCTTCAAAAATAAGACTTTAATTATGTAGGGGGGCTGTCTAAAAAGTCCATTTAAGAGAAAAATGAACCCAAATTAAAAACCCAAGAATGTTGATTTAACAGCATTCTTGGGTTTTGCTTTTATAAAGATTTCGGCTGAAATACCACTTTCCGGACAGCCCCTTTTTTTAACTTCGAGAATGGTCTAGCACAAATTCCCTATGGCTAGTAAACAAGGTGTGAGGTGAATGTAAAAAAGGTGCCTCTTAAAAGATAAGGCTTGCTGGGAGCACTTGATTTGGAATGAAGGACGAACGGAGTGGAGGATGAGACCAAAATGGTCTTTCAAAACCTGTATGAAGTACAAATGGAGTGGGGGATGGCACCAAACTGTCTATCATAACCCGTATGAAAGACAAATGGAGTGGAGGATGAGACCAAAATGTCTTTCAAATCCTAGAGGAAAGACAAACGGATTGGGTGATGCATCCAAAATGACTTTTATCTTTTTCCAAAAAAAAGAGACCCTTATCAAGGGCCTTCCTATTCATATTCTGCCAAAATCTCCTCAATAGTAAACTTTAATCCGTAATAGACAAATAACGCGGCCATTGAAGAAGGATAGCCAAACCGGTTGCCGTATTCATCTGGGAGCAAGCCCTTTGTTAGCCGCAAATCGATGTGTATATCGGCCATTTCAGCCAGACCGCTTACAGTCGAATCCACAACGGAAGACACGGCAACGAACGGGATGCCCTTTTCCTTGAGCTCTTTCGCCAGTTTTACTGCTTCCTTATCACCTGAAGTCCGTGAAAATATGATCACACGATCAGCATGGTCCAGTTTCTCAGTAGCCGAAGTGGTTAATCCTTTTGCCCACTGAAACGGTTCTTCTCCTTCCAATGCCTCTAGCTCGATTGCTTTCATTTCCTTTGTACCATAAATATAAATCGCTCCGTCGCCAACAGGGGCCTGTGCTAGTAAACGAGCACCATCTTCAAAAGCAAATTCTTCTTTTTCTGCAATTCGTTTAAATAAACCCGTTAACTGGGTAGTGAACATTTTTAGCATAAATACCCTCCTTATCCACCATTCATTATAGTCCTTTTTTTGAAAATGCAAAAATGATTAAAGATAACGCAAAATAACGAAAGAAAAAGACAGGATTTTTAATAATTGTGTAGAATTATAAGTAGATATGTACATAACGAATCTATGAAATTAGAAAGAGGTGGCAGTATGAAAGAGAAAATCTTAATCGTTGATGACCAGTTTGGTATCCGTATTTTATTAAATGAAGTATTTCAAAAAGAAGGATACCAGACGTTTCAAGCAGCCAATGGTGTCCAAGCGATTGAGCTTGTGAAAAAGAACAGCCCGGACCTTGTGCTCTTGGATATGAAAATCCCTGGTATGGATGGAATTGAAATCTTAAAACGGTTAAAGGTCATCGATCCTGATATCCGTGTCATTATCATGACCGCCTATGGCGAACTTGACATGATACAAAAAGCAAAAGAACTTGGTGCGATTACTCATTTTGCCAAGCCATTTGATATTGATGATATTCGAGCTGCCGTCCGTAAGCATATCCCGCAAAAGGCAAAATAAATTATTTAAAACGCCTATCCAACTACCAAAAAAAAGCAAAGCATTCCTTTGCTTTTTTATCTGAATAAATGGTCACGCTTTCAATATTTCAGTTGATAAAACTCTGTCTGAATAATGGCATTTATAGGTTTCTTTTGATATGATACATATTGGAATTTAACAAGTCTGTTATCTTTTGAACAGGATACATATTCCGGAAATGGGAAGGAAAACATGAATATGAACTTTCCTGTAAAAAGATATCGACCGAATTTAAGGAGGAATAGAAATGCCTTTAGTATCCATGACAGAAATGCTAAAAAAAGCGAATAAAGAAGGTTACGCTGTTGGGCAATTTAACTTAAATAACTTGGAGTTCACTCAAGCTATTTTGCTAGCAGCAGAAGAGGAGAAATCTCCAGTTATTCTTGGTGTATCCGAAGGCGCAGGCCGCTATATGGGCGGTTTTAAAACAGTAGTAAAAATGGTAGAAGGCTTAATGGAAGACTATAACATTACCGTTCCAGTAGCTATCCATCTTGACCATGGTTCAAGCTTCGAAAAATGTAAAGAAGCGATTGACGCTGGTTTTACATCTGTTATGATCGACGCTTCTCACCACCCATTTGAAGAAAACGTGGCAACTACGAAAAAGGTTGTCGAGTATGCGCACGCTAAAGGTGTTTCCGTTGAGGCAGAATTAGGAACGGTTGGCGGACAAGAAGATGATGTAGTAGCAGACGGTATCATTTATGCTGACCCACAAGAGTGTGTGGAGCTTGTTAAGCAAACAGGTATTGACTGCCTTGCACCGGCACTAGGTTCTGTACACGGCCCTTACAAAGGTGAGCCAAATCTTGGTTTTAAAGAAATGGAAGAAATCAACAACTTAACAGGTGTTCCACTCGTATTACACGGCGGAACAGGTATCCCAACAAAGGATATTCAAAAAGCAATTTCTTTAGGAACAGCAAAAATTAACGTAAATACAGAAAACCAAATTGCTTCTGCAAAAGTGGTTCGTAAAGTGTTAGCAGAAAATCCAAACTTGTATGATCCACGTAAATATTTAGGACCAGCACGCGATGCCATCAAAGAAACCGTCATCGGCAAAATGCGTGAGTTCGGTTCTTCTGGCAAGGCATAAGGCTTGAAGAAGAAAAATTTCTAGGGCATATTTTGGCTTATCGAAAGTTAAACATTTTTTGGATTTTTTAAACAGTATGATAAAATGAAACCGCCCTTAAATGGGGGCGGTTTCCGTATTTAATAAGGAGACTGAAAATTTTGTCGAATAAACGGAGGGAAAGAGGATGAAATTTTTTATTGATACAGCAAACCTTGATGAAATTCGTGAAGCCCATGAACTTGGTTTACTAGCAGGTGTGACGACCAATCCATCTTTGGTGGCAAAGGAAAAAGGTGTTTCATTCCATGATCGATTAAGAGAGATCACCAGTCTAGTTTCTGGATCCGTAAGTGCGGAAGTGATCGCTCTTGATGCAGAAGGTATGATCAAAGAGGGAAAAGAGCTAGCTGCCATTGCTCCTAATATTACGGTTAAAATTCCAATGACTCCGGAAGGCTTAAAAGCAGTACATGCTTTATCAAAAGAAGGTATCAAAACAAACGTTACCCTAATTTTCAACGCAAACCAAGCATTGCTTGCTGCGCGTGCAGGTGCTACTTATGTTTCTCCATTCCTGGGTAGATTAGATGATATTGGTCAAAACGGTTTGGACATCATCTCTACTATTTCTGAAATTTTTGCCATTCATGGAATTGAAACCGAAATCATTGCGGCATCTATTCGCCATCCAATGCATGTAACGGAAGCTGCCTTAAGAGGAGCACATATTGCTACCGTTCCATACAAAGTGTTGATGAGCTTATGTAATCATCCGTTGACAGACAAAGGGATTGACGCTTTCTTAAAAGACTGGAATTCCCGTACAGAATCTTAATCTGGCGTCATTATTTCCATTTTCGAGTAAATTTTTTCAAATGGATACATGAAAATAATTTTTTCGTGTAAACTATATGATAAGACATGCTGTCGGAATTTGACTATTTATAGTGGAAAATATACCTTAAGCCATAGTTGCTTTTTTTTATAAAAAAGGTATCAGCGCAGGGTCAGTTGGTTAATGATGGAATAAGGGCTGCGCTGATGCTGCCGAATTCATTCCGTTTTTACATAAGGCTTAGAAGGGAGTCGAAAATGGAAAAACTAAAAATAGCGGGCGGATATCCGTTAAAAGGGACAGTACGAATCAGTGGAGCTAAAAACAGTGCCGTAGCACTTATTCCGGCGACGATTTTAGCTGAGTCTCCAGTCACAATTGAAGGATTGCCTAAAATTTCCGATGTGGAGATTTTGAAGGATCTTCTAGAGGAAATCGGAGGTAAAGTTTCCATAACAGAGGATGAAATGACCGTCGATCCGACGACAATGATTTCGATGCCTCTTCCAAATGGAAAGGTAAAAAAATTGCGCGCATCCTATTATTTAATGGGGGCCATGCTCGGACGTTTCAAAAAAGCAGTCATCGGATTACCAGGAGGCTGCCATTTAGGGCCAAGGCCGATCGATCAACATATAAAAGGATTTGAAGCATTAGGTGCTCAGGTTACGAATGAGCAAGGAGCGATTTATCTTCGGGCGGATGAACTGCGCGGTGCCCGCATTTATCTAGACGTGGTGAGTGTTGGTGCAACAATCAACATCATGCTGGCTGCAGTACGGGCAAAAGGGCGGACGATCATTGAAAATGCGGCAAAGGAACCGGAAATCATTGATGTGGCCACACTTTTAACGAATATGGGTGCAAAAATTAAAGGAGCGGGTACTGATGTGATCCGCATTGATGGGGTAGACCATCTTCATGGTTGCCGTCATACGATCATACCTGATCGGATTGAAGCTGGAACGTACATGATTCTAGGTGCTGCCATGGGTGAAGGTGTAGTAATTGATAATGTCATTCCAACGCATTTAGAATCGTTGATTGCCAAGTTGCGTGAAATGGGTGTCTACGTGGAAACTGGTGATGACCGAGTGTTTGTTAAAGGTACGGATCGATTAAAAGCAGTCGATATTAAAACGCTTGTTTATCCGGGGTTTCCAACCGATTTACAGCAGCCTTTCACTTCACTTTTAACAAAAGCAGAAGGTTCAAGTGTCGTAACAGATACGATTTATGGTGCTCGTTTCAAGCATATTGATGAGCTAAGAAGAATGAATGCCAATATTAAAGTGGAAGGACGTTCAGCTATTATTAATGGACCGGTTCAGCTGCAAGGGGCGAAGGTTAAAGCGAGTGATCTCAGAGCTGGTGCGGCATTGGTTATTGCAGGCCTTATGGCGGAAGGAATTACGGAAGTAACTGGTCTCGAGCATATTGATCGGGGATACAGCAATCTTGTTGAAAAATTAAGTGGACTTGGAGCAACTGTTTGGCGTGAAGCTTTAACAATTGAAGAGATGGAACAATTAAAGAACACCTAAAGGATAAATAGGCTATACTATTCCCTCGAATCTGTTATACTATTAGTGAGACATAGTCAAGCGAAAGCGATTAAGCGAATGAGGGAGATGAGAGGATGGAAAGAAGTTTATCGATGGAGCTTGTCCGAGTGACAGAAGGAGCGGCGCTTGCATCAGCCCGTTGGATGGGACGCGGGAAAAAGGATGAAGCTGATGGGGCAGCAACTTCTGCCATGCGTGATGTATTTGATACGGTGCCAATGAAAGGAACCGTTGTTATCGGTGAAGGGGAAATGGACGAGGCTCCAATGCTATATATTGGAGAGAAGCTTGGGACAGGCTATGGGCCTCGCGTCGATGTCGCCGTCGACCCACTTGAAGGTACCAATATTTTGGCATCGGGCGGATGGAATGCATTGGCGGTAGTAGCGGTGGCTGACCATGGATGTCTGCTTCATGCTCCAGATATGTATATGGAAAAAATCGCGGTTGGCCCTGAGGCAGTGGGGCATGTGGATATTAATGCATCTGTACTTGATAACCTCAAGGCAGTTGCTCGCGCGAAAAATAAAGATATTGAAGACGTTGTGGCCACGGTATTGAACCGTCCGCGACATGAACATATTATTCACCAGCTGCGTGAAGCCGGTGCCCGCATTAAGCTAATTAATGACGGTGACGTGGCAGGTGCAATCAATACAGCTTTCGATAATACCGGTGTAGATATTTTATTTGGTTCTGGTGGCGCACCTGAGGGAGTTCTTTCAGCGGTGGCTTTGAAATGTCTCGGTGGCGAAATTATTGGTAAATTACTCCCACAAAATGACGAAGAGTTGGAACGTTGCAAGAAAATGGGAATCGATGTTAATAAGGTTTTACGTATGGAAGACCTTGTTAAAGGTGACGACGCTATTTTTGCGGCAACAGGAGTAACTGATGGCGAACTCTTGCGTGGAGTTCAATTTAAAGGCTCCCATGCAACTACACACTCTGTTGTCATGCGTGCCAAATCCGGAACTGTTCGCTTCATTGAAGGTAGACACAGCCTTCATAAAAAACCTAACCTAGTATTAAAAAGAACTTAAAATATGATGTAACATTCGATAGAGGGTGTCAGGAACCATGTGAAACTTTCGCATGGTTCCTGACACCCTGTTATAGAAATGACTCCCACCTCTCCTAGAGGAATTCCTTCCAGAAGAATTTCCAGTTAAATGTTCTTAAAAATTATATTGATTAATTTTTTGCAGTGAGGGTAAAATAGAAATTGTTTTATTATGAAAATTTTCTGCTATTCTATTCTTTTCTTTTCAACTTCTATTCTATTTCCTCTCAATTATGATCAAATCATCATCTCTCGCTAGGACAAGCGGATATGAAGGAAAACTATTAAAGCAGGTGTACAAATGGAATTAACGATTTCTAGTTTAGAAAATATGAAGCTGAAGGAGCTTTATGAGCTTGCACGCGAGTATAAAGTAACTTATTACAGCAAATTAACGAAAAAGGAATTAATTTTTGCGATTCTTAAGTCTCGTGCTGAACAGCAAGGCTACTTTTTCATGGAAGGTGTATTAGAAATCATCCAGTCCGAAGGTTTCGGATTCTTGCGACCAATTAACTACTCACCAAGCTCCGAAGATATTTATATTTCAGCATCACAAATTCGCCGATTCGACCTTCGAAATGGGGATAAAGTATCAGGGAAAGTTCGCCCACCAAAAGAAAATGAGCGTTATTTCGGATTGTTACATGTAGAGGCAGTTAATGGAGAAGATCCGGAATTGGCAAAGGAACGTGTCTACTTCCCAGCTTTGACACCACTTTATCCTAATCGGATGATGAAGCTGGAGACAGATTCGAAACATCTTTCTACAAGGATAATGGATCTCGTTGCACCGGTCGGTTTTGGTCAGCGCGGACTGATTGTGGCACCGCCAAAAGCCGGTAAAACGATGCTATTAAAAGAAATTGCCAACAGTATTACAACCAACCATCCTGACGTTGAGTTAATTGTGTTATTGATTGACGAGCGTCCGGAAGAGGTAACGGACATTGAGCGTTCCGTTGCTGGAGATGTCGTCAGCTCGACATTTGATGAAGTGCCGGAAAATCATATTAAGGTAGCGGAGCTAGTGCTAGACCGTGCCATGCGTTTAGTTGAGCACAAACGGGATGTCGTTATTTTAATGGATAGTATTACCCGTCTTGCACGCGCTTACAACTTAGTGATTCCGCCAAGTGGACGTACGCTATCCGGAGGTATTGATCCGGCAGCATTTCACCGTCCAAAACGTTTCTTCGGGGCAGCTCGCAACATTGAAGAAGGCGGTAGCTTAACCATTCTTGCAACTGCGCTTATTGATACTGGTTCCCGTATGGATGATGTCATTTATGAGGAATTTAAGGGTACCGGAAACATGGAGCTTCATCTAGACCGTTCTCTTGCTGAGCGTCGTATATTCCCTGCGCTAGATATCCGTCGTTCCGGAACGCGTAAGGAAGAATTGCTTATTCCGAAGGAGCACCTTGAAAAATTATGGGCGATTCGAAAATCTATGTCTGATTCACCGGATTTTGCTGAGCGATTCTTGAAAAAATTAAAACAAACAAAATCGAATGAAGAATTTTTTGAACAGCTTGGTGAGGAATTGAAAGCGCGACGTTCATAATTTTTGCAGATGTTTATGGCTAGTTTTATCTGGATTGAATCCGATCTTATTTTTACAATAAGACGGGGGGTACCTAAAAATCCCAGCTTGCAAATAGGGGAGTCCCCTGTTATAATGGGGACAGTGTGTTTTTAGTCATTGAGTGTAGTCTTAAAGACAAGCACTTCATTTTAACTCTGTTTCAGATGATTCAGGGCGGAAGGAGATGAAAAGAATGAAACAAGGAATCCATCCTAACTATAAAACAGTAACGGTTACTTGCGCATGCGGAAACACGTTTGAAAGCGGATCTGTAAAAGATGAAATCCGCGTTGAAACTTGCTCTGAGTGCCATCCGTTCTATACTGGTCGTCAAAAATTCGCTGAAGCTGGCGGACGTGTTGACCGTTTCAACAAAAAATACGGCCTTAAGCAACAATAATGTTCAGAAACAGGCAAGAAGCAACTTTACTCTTGCCTGTTTTTTTCTTGTAAGATAAGAATGTCTATTTTTGACTTTAAGAAATGTTTAGCGCAAGCGTCCTAGAGGCAAGACGTTTTTGTCCACCGCCCTACAATTATTTAACATGGAATTGCTTTTGTCACTCTTGATGTATTTTTTCTTAGTTGGAGCCCTTCACAAGGAAGGCTTCGCTGCATAAATATAACACGACTAAAAGTGATTGCTTTTGGGAAGTGGCCTTACGCCCTGCAAACCAGGGCGCTTGTGTTTTTTGAAAAATATTGGTCATTCCAAGTTGGTTACTCGCTTGGATAAGTTCAGAAAAAATTAGTACAATGAAGATTAGTTTGTTCTATAAGGGTTCGTAAGAGGAAGGAGACGCCGTTTATGTATGTAATGAAGCAAAGCGGATGGGTTGAGGTTATCTGCGGCAGTATGTTTTCTGGAAAATCGGAGGAATTAATTCGTCGCGTGCGACGTGCCCAATTTGCCAAGCAAAAAATCGCTGTATTTAAACCGAAAATTGATAATCGCTACAGTGACCAATCTGTAGTATCCCATAATGGCTCCTCTTTTCATGCGAAGCCAATTTCTCATTCCATCGAAATCCTTCATCATGTGGAAGCGGATATAGATGTGATTGCGATTGATGAAGTTCAGTTTTTTGATGAAGGTATTGTAAGGGTGGTTCAACAACTGGCTAACAGCGGACACCGAGTCATTGTTGCAGGATTGGACCAGGATTTCCGCGGTGAACCTTTCGGGCAAATGCCACAACTTATGGCGATTGCTGAATTGGTAACAAAACTTCAGGCTGTTTGTACAGTCTGCGGTTCTCCAGCGAGTAGAACGCAGCGATTGATTGATGGCCGACCGGCTTCTTACCATGATCCTGTTATTTTGGTTGGAGCTGCCGAAGCCTATGAACCGCGCTGCCGCCACCATCATGAAGTCCCAAAAACCGCAAGCAGTCGGACGGCGGTTGAAGAAAGAGGATATTAATTAATAGTTATTTGTTGGAAAAGGGTGTCAGGCACCATGTGAAAGATTCGCATGGTGCCTGACACCCTTTTTTGTTTTTGGAATAGGTTTGGTAATGATTCACTTGTGAGGAAGCGTTTTTAGTGGGGCATGATAGTAATGGGAGGTGTATGTGATGAGAAAAGGAATGTTTTTCTTGATCATGTTGCTCATGCTGTTAAGCGCTTGTCAAGGTAACATGCGCGATGATGCCGATGGAAC
Organism: Neobacillus sedimentimangrovi; assembly: GCF_010614825.1. Classification (NCBI taxonomy): domain Bacteria; kingdom Bacillati; phylum Bacillota; class Bacilli; order Caryophanales; family Bacillaceae; genus Neobacillus; species Neobacillus sedimentimangrovi. The sequence continues at coordinate 3,032 of NZ_JAAFZF010000043.1, read as the reverse complement.
AGCATATGATTTGCGGACAGATCGAACAGCCCCTAATTATATGGCAAACCGCGGTAATAATCCTTACAATGATGATAATGATCGTGCAGGGACTCGTGACAAAGATCAACACATGGTCGAAGATGATATTACTAATCAAAATCCAAATTTCCTTAATCTCCAACAGACTGGAAGTGGAAGTGAAACAGGAGCTGGGGACCAAGGCCATGACATTGATAAAGCCAAACAAGTAATTGCTGATACTGGAGAGTTTGTAACGGACTCGGTATGGATCAATGGAGACCGGATGTGGGTAACTGTTTATAAAAAAGGTACGCTTTCAGAGAATGAAAAAATAAAGGCCGAAGCCCGTCTCCATAAGATATTGGTTAAAGCCATCCCGCGCTATCATATTGAAGTAAGAGTGCAAGAAGACCGTAGATAACATGCTCTGTCAAACAGGGCATGTTTTTTTGGTGATAATAAAATGATACTTGACTTAAAAAATATCTAGGGCAAGCGTCCTAGTTACTAGACGCCTCTACACTGAGCATTTGCGCTGTTCTTAGTAAATAAACGCTTGTTCAAGGAATTTAGACGTGAGTAGGATTCTTTTCCTGCTTTTTAGGAAATTTGCTATTCTTTTCCTAAGACAGAAAAGTTTTTCAGACAAAATTGTTTTTGACGCTGGTTTTTACCTATACTATAATTAGAATGTTATGGACAAAAATGGACCCGGAAGTGGTATTTGTCACACTCTGTCCATTATGTGTGTAAACGAGATTTAAAAATAGGTATATTTTTTAGTAATATAGAAGTTTTGATTTAAATATGAGGTGAAAAACAGTGTTTGATCGTCTTCAATCGGTGGAGGATCGTTATGAAAGGCTGAATGAGCTGTTGAGCGATCCCGAAATTATTAATGATTCGAAAAAGCTTCGAGAGTATTCAAAAGAACAAGCGGATTTACAGGAAACGGTGACAACTTATCGCGAATATAAAGATGTGAAGAGCCAGCTTCAAGACGCGAAGGCCATGCTAGAGGAGAAGTTGGACGCTGAAATGCGTGAAATGGTCAAAGAAGAGGTCAGCGAGCTGGAAAAGAAAATTGCGGACTTGGAAGCTAGGTTGAAAATTTTACTCATTCCGAAAGACCCGAATGATGACAAAAACGTCATTATGGAGATTCGTGGGGCAGCCGGGGGGGAAGAGGCAGCATTATTTGCCGGAACACTTTTCCGCATGTATAGCCGTTATGCTGAATCACAAGGATGGAAAATTGAGGTCATGGACGCCAATGAGACAGGTCTGGGCGGCTTTAAAGAAATTGTCTTTATGATCAGTGGTCAAGGTGCTTATTCCAAATTAAAGTTTGAAAATGGTGCTCACCGTGTTCAGCGTGTTCCTGAAACGGAATCTGGCGGCCGAATTCATACATCAACGGCAACGGTAGCTTGCTTACCGGAAGTAGAAGAATTTGATATTGAAATCAATGAAAAGGATATCCGCTTTGATACATTTGCATCCAGTGGTGCTGGCGGACAGAGCGTTAACACGACAATGTCAGCGGTTCGCTTAACGCATATTCCAACGGGTATCGTCGTAACTTCTCAGGATGAACGTTCTCAGCATAAAAATAAAGAGAAGGCAATGAAAGTATTGCGTGCGCGGATTTATGATAAATTCCAGCAAGAAGCACAAGCTGAATATGACCAAGTGAGAAAGTCAGCGGTTGGAACCGGGGACCGCTCAGAACGGATTCGCACCTATAACTATCCGCAAAACCGTGTAACCGACCACCGTATTGGTTTAACCATTCAAAAGCTTGACCAAATCATCGAAGGAAAGCTTGATGAAATCATTGAAGCATTGATCCTTGATGACCAAGCTAAAAGATTGGAAAATGCATCAAATGAGTAAAAAAGTATTTGAAGCTCTGAAATGGGCTTCTTCTTTTTTAACAGAAGCAGGACGGGACGAAAATGCGGGTGAGCTTTTGCTTCGGCATTTTACCGGCATGTCACGTTCCCAACTGTTTGCTAGTGTAAGAGATGAATTGGCTCCAGAGGCATGGTCAGCATTCGAAAAAGCTGTACATGACCACGTAAACAACGGTGTTCCGATTCAATACATTATGGGTAAAGAGGAATTCTACGGTCGGACCTTCCGCGTTAACCCAGATGTACTCATCCCGAGGCCTGAAACAGAGGAACTCGTATACGGGACATTGCAACGGATTAAGCGACTATTCAATGCTAGTCCGGAAATAAAGCTTGCCGACATCGGTACTGGTAGCGGCGCTATCGCCATCACCCTCAAACTAGAAGGCGGACATTGTTTAGGAACAGTGCCTGATACCCTTTTTAAGGTGATTGGTACAGATATTTCCGAAGATTCTTTGGATGTGGCGAGGGAAAATGCACGACGGCTTGGGGCCGAGGTTGATTTTGTGCAGGGGGATTTACTGCAGCCATTTATTGATGCTGGTGAGAAGCTAGATGTGGTAGTGTCGAATCCTCCGTATATTCCACTGAAGGATAGGGAAACGATGTCTGAAGTAGTGACGGAGCATGAGCCACATCGGGCTTTGTTTGCAGGCGAGGACGGTTTAGATTTCTACCGCCGTTTCATGGAGGAATTGCCAAAGGTGCTAGCACCAAGGGCGCTTGTCTGTTTTGAAATCGGGGCCGGTCAGGGAAATGCGGTTGCAGAGCTTTTTCGAAAGACCTTCTCCAACCTCACAGTGGAAGTGGTCAATGATATTAACGGCAAGGATCGAATGGTATTTGCGGAAATCGGTTTTTAAATGAATAGGTTAGGTGCAGGAGTTGATCCGAGTAAGATTAGACTCCAACTTTATGAACATAAGGAAACTGCCGTCTTCTTTTTAGTGTGATCTAAAAAGGGTCGGCAGTTTTTTATTTATTTTAGTCTCTTCACCAAATTCTGTGGTTTTCACTCAATTCCAGAAATAAGTTAGCGAGATTGGTGCTCAATCTAGAATAGCTCCTTCGTCAGCTTACAGACCATCAAGTTGGTAGAATGGAAGCTGT
>NZ_JAAFZF010000042.1:0-29724 GCF_010614825.1 Neobacillus sedimentimangrovi | reverse complement strand
AAGAACATTGAAGGAATTGAAGTCAAAAATTAATCATTACATGGTTTACTATAACAATTACCGCTATCAGTGGAATTTAAAAAAGATGACCCCTATTCAGTATAGGAATCATCTTCTAGCTGCTTAATCTCTTTTTTTAAAGTGTCCTTGACATGGGTACCATTTTAATTCATCGTTCTCTCTTAACAAATTATTGGCGAAGTAGTGCTTTTACACGTGCAACCACATTATTCACATTAAATCCAAATTCATCCATGATCTTTTCACCCGGTGCTGAAGCTCCGAACTGATCAATGGCTAGTACATCGCCTTCATCACCTGTATACTTGTGCCAACCAAGGGATGAGCCCATTTCAATACCTAGGCGTTTTTTCACATTCTTAGGTAAAACAGAATCTTTGTACTCTTGTGATTGTTGCTCGAAACGATCCCAAGAAGGCATACTTACAACTGAAACATCAATACCTTCCTCAGCTAACGCTTTTTGTGCTTCAATCGCAAGGCTTACTTCTGAACCAGAAGCTAATAGGAGCGCATCAGGATTTTCTTGTCCTGCTGGAGAAATCACATAAGCTCCCTTAGATACGCCTTCAAACGCTTTTTCAGCCGTACCTTTTAATGTCGGTAAGTTCTGACGTGTAAGTACTAATGCTGTTGGTTTATTTGTTGATTCAACAGCCAGCTTCCATGCTGCTGCCGTTTCATTCGCATCGGCAGGACGAATGAGAGAAAGGTTTGGCATGGCACGTAAAGCAGCTAAATGCTCGATAGGTTCATGGGTTGGACCATCCTCACCGACAGCGATACTGTCATGTGTTAAAACGTATGTTACTGGTAGACCCATTAGTGCAGCAAGGCGAATGGCAGGACGTAGGTAATCTGAGAATACGAAGAACGTTCCTCCAAATACCTTTACACCACCATGTAGGGCCATTCCATTCATGGCAGCACCCATTGCAAATTCTCGAACACCAAACCAGATATTGCGTCCTTCGTAAGAACCTGGCATATAATCTCCAGATCCTTTGATCATTGTTTTATTGGAGCCGGCAAGGTCAGCTGATCCACCAATTAGGATAGGAAGATTTTGCGCAATACCATTTAATACTTCACCAGATGAAGCACGTGTAGCAAGAGCTTTTCCTTCGCTATATACAGGGATTCCTTGATCCCATCCTTCTGGAAGTTCGCCACATAATGCTTGCTCCAGCTGAGTAGCTAATTCTGGATATTCGTTTTTGTATTCAGCAAAAAGTTCGTTCCATTCTTTTTCTTTTTTCTCACCTTGTTCGACGATCAGTTTTTGGAAATGATCATACACTTCTTGAGGAACGTAGAAATCTTCTTCAAAAGTCCATTGATAAGCTTCTTTTGTAAGCTTTAACTCTTCTTTGCCTAGTGGTGCCCCATGAACTCCAGAAGTGCCTGCACGGTTTGGTGATCCATAGCCGATTACTGTTCTTACCTCAATGAGAGTCGGGCGGTCTAGATCGCTTTTTGCTTCTTCCAGTGCTTTCGCAATTTCTTCTAAATTATTTCCATCTTCGACTCGAAGATATTGCCATCCATAAGATTGAAAACGTTCCTTCACACTTTCAGAGAAAGATTTATTCAAGTCTCCATCTAGGGAAATATCATTTGAATCATAAAGAACAATTAAACGGCCTAATTTCAAGTGTCCAGCAAGAGAAGCAGCTTCTGCAGAAACACCTTCCATTAAATCCCCGTCACCACAAATGCTATATGTAAAATGATTCACAATTTCATAACGATCTTTATTATATACGCTAGCTAGATGACGTTCTGCCATAGCCATTCCTACGGCCATTGCAATCCCCTGTCCAAGTGGACCAGTCGTCGCTTCTACACCTTCTGTATGTCCATACTCTGGATGTCCCGGTGTTTTGCTACCCCATTGACGGAATTGCTTTAAATCATCCATGGATAGATTATAACCAGATAAATGTAACATACTGTACAATAAAGCAGATCCATGACCAGCAGATAATACAAAACGGTCGCGGTTAAACCACTTAGGATTTTTTGGGTTATGGTTCATGAACCTTGTCCATAATGTATACGCCATTGGTGCAGCACCCATCGGCATTCCCGGATGTCCGGAATTCGCCTTCTCAATCATATCAATTGAGAGTGTACGAATGGTGGTTACAGATAATTCGTCAACTGTATTAAACATCAATTACATCCTTTCTTTATCACAATAGGATCTTACCTCAACATTAATATTATAGTGGAGCTTCAAATAATTCAACAAATTACAACTAGTTTTTCATATCTATACCACTTAGTTCTTAATATTGACACATGGTGTTGGAAATATGTTCGTAAAGCGTAAGCACCTAAATCAGCTAGGTGGACATGCCATGCAAATTACCATTGCCATCTTTATGATGTGCTCCAAGTGTAATCATTATAGATGAACACCCCTTAGGCATATGACTAATCATAGGTCGTGAGCGCAGGTGTCTATCCCCAAAGAGCTTTTACTCAACTATGCTCAATGTAAAAAATTATCCTATTTAAAAAAGGAATACAAATACTTGTATTCCCAGATGTTAGTGAAGCCTATTTTTTCTTCTATTTTTTATTTTTTCAGGAGTAACATCATTTCCCATCGGATCAATAATCTTTGTATTAGTGAGTGTCTCAAGCATACTTGAACGAAAAGCTGCTAAGTATTCAGCTCTTAATTTTGATTGTTCCTTAGCTTCTATTTCGGTTAAACCTTCTGTTTTTGCTTTTTTTGCCAATTCATTGATTCTAGCAATCTTTTCTTTGGATAGCATTCAAGCACATTCCTTTCAAAAACTCCTTACAATAAGAATTAATTTTACAAAAAAAGTATGAATTTGACAAGGGATATCCCTTATTCCTCTTGGCTATCCAAATATTCCTGATATCTCCTATGAACGGTTGCCTTAGATATGTTATATCCGAAGCCTCTAAGTGTGGAAGCTATTTCTGCAAACGTTAGTCCATTTGCTCTTAGCTTGTAAATTTCTTCAACCGGAACTTCTATTTTCTCACGACCGGAGTTGACACCCAGATTCTTTAGGTTTTTTTGGGGTTTATATCCTTTTTCAATTGCCCGTTTCATCCCGCGCTTAATTTTCACATTATGTAGTTTTCGTTGATATTCCTCGACCATACTTACAATCTTCAATACCATGGAATCGGAGTCTGAAAGCTGCAGCTCTCCATTATGAGCAATACAATAAAGCTTAATCCCCTCTTTTAAAATACAATGAAGGATCGCAATCTTTGCATTACCTCTACCAAGTCTTGTCTCATCCTGAATTAATACGGCTTGAACTTCCTCGTCCTTAATACGTTCTAATAATTGAAGGATCCCATCTCTATCAAAATCATATCCGCTTGCCTGTTCTTTAATAATGGAATCAATTTCAAATTGGTACCGTTTGGCAAGTTGAATGAGTTCTTCTTCCTGACGCTCTAGGGACGTTTCTTGGGTTTCCTTATTTGTACTGACACGACAATAAATGACTGCTTTCATTAAATTATTCCTCCAAAGCACTAGCTAATTGTCTTGGAGCAGGAGCTTCTTTACTAACAGGAATCATAATTTCATCTCCGGGAAAAATTTGATCTCCAACCATTTTATTATATTTTTTCACCCAATCAATAAATTCTTCATTCGATAATGTATGCTGCTCGGAATATTGCCCGGCGATTTTCAAAAGGGAATCTCCTTCTGATACAGTTACTGTGATATATTGATCCTGCGGTACCGGATTTTGTTTGAACGAAAGAATAAGTGCAAAAGTACCACTTAAAAGGAAGAGTATAATAGCATAAGAGTATTTTGACCATAGGTTATTCATCAAACCACACCTCTTACAGAATATATGTTCGTTTTTTGATGTTTTGATTATAGTACGAACATTTGTTTGATGTCAAGTAGTTTTCGAACTTATGTTTGTATACTATTGTAGAACATGTTATAATAAAGACAACATTAACCAGACGAGGTGCATTTTATCATGGTAAAAATATCAAAACGGCAGCAGGATATCCTAGACTTCATTAAAGAAGAAGTGAAACGGAAAGGATACCCTCCCTCCGTTCGGGAAATTGGTGAAGCGGTTGGACTAGCATCCAGTTCCACTGTACACGGACATTTAGCTAGATTGGAAAGTAAAGGACTAATTCGACGCGATCCTACAAAACCTAGAGCGATTGAAATATTAGAGGCGGATGAAGATGCATCTATCCCAAGGAATAACGTGATCAATGTTCCGGTCGTTGGTAAAGTTACTGCCGGACTTCCAATTACAGCCATTGAAAATGTAGAAGAATATTTCCCTCTTCCAGAAAGACTTGCACCTGCAGGAGAATCTATTTTTATGCTGGAAATTATGGGGGAAAGTATGATTGAAGCGGGAATCCTTGATGGGGATTACGTCATTGTAAAACAGCAGCAATCTGCAAACAACGGTGATATCGTTGTAGCGATGACGGAAGATAATGAAGCAACTTGCAAAAGATTTTTCAAAGAGAAAGATTATATTCGCCTCCAACCGGAAAATTCGACGATGGAGCCGATCATCTTAAAAAATGTATCCATTTTAGGAAAAGTGATTGGCGTTTATCGACAAATTCATTAATCCTACAAAAAAAGCCACGGTCTCAAATAATTGGACCATGGCTTTTTCCATCTATTAATACATTGTTAAGTATTGTTCTCTCTCCCAAGGATGTACAACGGTACGGAACATATCCCATTCGATCTCTTTCGCATCGATAAAACGCTCAAAAATATGTTCACCAAGACCATCTTTAATGACTTCATTGTTTTTCAATAATTCTAATGCTTGAGCCAATGTAGCTGGAAGATCGACAATTCCTTCCTCAATTCTTTCTTCTGGTTTCATCACATAGATGTTACGATCAACTGGTGCAGGTGGTGTAAGTTTGTTTTTAATTCCATCTAATCCTGCTTTAAGTAGAACAGCCATCGCTAGATATGGGTTCGCTGATGGGTCAACACTGCGAATTTCACAACGTGTACTCATACCACGAGAAGCTGGTATACGGATTAATGGAGAACGATTTTGTGCTGACCATGCAACATAACAAGGTGCCTCATAACCTGGAACTAAACGCTTATAGGAGTTGACAGTCGGATTAGTCACGGCAGTAAAGGATGTTGCATGTTTTAAAATACCCGCAATGAAATGGCGAGCTGTATCACTCAATTTTAAATCTGCATTTGGATCATAGAAAGCATTTTCTCCATTTTTGAATAATGATAGATTCATATGCATTCCGGAACCATTTACACCAAATAATGGTTTTGGCATGAAGGTTGCATGCAGACCATGTTTACGAGCAATCGTTTTTACTACTAGTTTAAAAGTTTGAATGTTATCACATGCAGTTAGGGCATCGGCATATTTAAAGTCGATTTCATGCTGTCCAGGCGCTACTTCGTGGTGAGATGCTTCAATTTCAAAACCCATCTCTTCAAGCTCAAGAACAATGTCACGGCGGCAATTCTCACCAAGGTCTGTTGGTGCAAGGTCAAAGTATCCACCTTTGTCATTTAACTCCAATGTTGGTTCGCCTTTTTCGTCTAATTTAAATAAGAAAAATTCAGGTTCAGGCCCAAGATTGAAATCTGTAAAGCCGAGCTCTTTCATTTCTTTTAACACACGTTTTAAGTTGTTACGAGGATCCCCTGCAAATGGTGTACCATCTGGATTATAAATATCACAAATTAAACGGGCAACCTTTCCTTTTTCAGCTGTCCATGGGAATATTACCCATGTATCTAAATCTGGATAAAGATACATATCAGACTCTTCGATACGTACAAATCCTTCAATGGAAGATCCATCAAACATCATTTTGTTGTCTAACGCTTTTTCCAATTGACTAATAGGAATTTCCACGTTTTTAATTGTTCCTAAAATATCCGTAAATTGTAGACGGATAAATTTTACATTCTCCTCTTTCGCCATCCGTAAAATATCTTCTCTTGAGTACTTAGCCATCGTACTGCCCCCCAATTTTATTAAAAATTTAATGGAAGAAACGTGATAGATCCCCTTGGCGTAATGATGAACCTTTCAATCTGTTCGCATGCATTAATTCATTGCGAAGCAGCTTTCTCAATTGTTCATCTGTCACTTCACGTTTCGCCTTTTTCACTTCTTTTGCAATTACCTCGTTTTGCTGTTCTTTGACCATAAACAACTGCTTAATTCCCGCAATATTGATTCCTTGGTCAATTAAATCCTTAATTTCTAATAGCCTATCAATATCATTTAAACTAAACATCCGCCTGTTTCCATCTGTTCGTGCAGGAGAAATTAATTGGTGTTCTTCATAATAGCGGATTTGTCTTGCGGTCAGATCGGTAAGCTTCATGACCGTTCCGATGGAAAACAGCGGCATCGATCTTCGAATTTCTTTTCCACTCACCAAAATTCTCCTCCTACCTTTCTAGTAACCTTTAACTCGCGAGTTAATTTGTATTACATATTGTCATTATATTTCTTGTTAGAAAAGATGTCAATGCCATGTAAGAAAACCTAACATGATTTTTTAAATAAAAATGGGACAGCTCTCATCGCTATCCCAACATTTTTTGTATTTATAAGGCAAGTAATCCTTTTTCTATTAAATGATCAATAGCCAAGCAGACAGCAATTTTAACATGGGCGTAAGTTAAGCCACCTTGTACATAGGCCGCATAAGGCGGTCGAAGTGGACCATCTGCTGTCAGCTCAATGCTAGCGCCTTGAATGAATGTTCCAGCCGCCATAATGACATCGTCTTCATACCCCGGCATATAGCTAGGGTGAGGAGTGACATAAGAGTTAATTGGCGAGGCAAATTGAATGGCTTGACAAAAAGAAACCATTTTTTCCCGATCTTCGAATTGTACGGCTTGGATTAGATCGGTTCGTTTGTCATCCCACTTTGGTGTGGAATTCATTCCCAATTTCTCCAGCATGGCTGCAGTGAATATTGCCCCTTTTAATGCTTGGCCAACTACATGTGGTGCGAGGAAAAATCCTTGATACATTTCTTGCAAGCTATAAAGGGAAGCTCCGGCTTCGGCACCAATTCCAGGGGATGTCATTCGGTAGGAACAAGCGTCTACCCATTTCTTTTTACCAACAATGTATCCCCCTGTTTTTGCCAAACCGCCTCCAGGATTTTTTATAAGTGACCCGGCCATTAAATCGGCACCAACGTGACAAGGCTCCAACTCTTCCACAAATTCCCCGTAACAATTATCAACGAACACAACCACATCTGGCTTGATTTCTTTTACAAATTGAATCATTTCTCCGATTTCTGCTACAGAAAATGATGGTCGTACATCATACCCTTTGGAACGTTGAATTCCGATCATTTTTGTATTCGGCTTGATCATTTTAGCGACCATATCCCAATCAATCTTTCCCTCTTCCGTTAAGGAAACACTGTTGTAGGAAATTCCGAACTCCTTGAGAGAGCCAACCCCGCTGCCTCGAATACCGACAATTTCTTCTAATGTATCATAAGGTTTTCCGGTGATATAAAGAAGCTCATCCCCTGGGCGAAGGACACCAAATAAAGCGATCGAAATGGCATGTGTCCCAGAGATAATTTGCGGCCGGACGAGCCCAGCTTCTCCGCCAAAAACATCTGCATATACTTTTTCCAACGTGTCTCGACCGATGTCATCATAACCGTAGCCTGTAGATGGAATAAAATGCGAATCACTTACCCTATGCTTTTGAAAGCTTTGTAGTACCCTAAATTGATTGGATTCAATTCTTCTTTCAATTTCTTGATGAACAGCCGCAATTTGCTTTTCCACTTCACTCACAATCGGCTGAATTTTTTCCCCGTTTTTTAACTGTTGAAACATGCTGTATTTTTCTCCTATCTATATTTGATATTTCTGCAATTGTCCTGTTATTTGATGATCTTGTAATGTATATCCTTTACAGTGATACGCTTGCGTCTCTTCGTTAAATGTCAACTCTCTTAAAATGGTTGCATTTTTTAATTGAGAAAGCAGTTTCCCCTCCGAAGATGGAACCACTACCTCATATGGTTGCATCATCCCTTTCATGACCTGCTCTATTTTAAGTTTTAAGTTTTGTCGATCCCCTTCATCCAATGCACTGATAAAAACAGTTGGCGTATTCGCTGTTGGAACGAAGTCAGGATGCTTTATATCTCTTTTATTATAGACGGTTAATTGAGGGACATCACTTACTTCTAATTCCTCAAGCAACTTATTCACTGTTTTTTCGTGATGGAAATAATCCGGATTTGACATATCCACTACATGAAGCAGTAAGTCTGCTTCCTTTACCTCTTCTAGAGTTGACCGAAAGGCCGCTATGAGTGAGGTTGGCAAATCTTGAATAAAGCCAACAGTATCTGTAATTAAGGCAAGAAAGCCACTCGGTAAAATCAATTTTCTTGTCATCGGATCCAAAGTGGCAAACAACTGGTTTTCTTCATAGGAATCCGCTTCAGACAAACGGTTAAATAGCGTAGATTTCCCAGCATTGGTATATCCGACAATCGCCACTTGAAAGGTTTTATTTTTCTTTCTTCTTTCCCGGTAACGGTTTCGGTGTTGTGTAATGACGGAAAGTTGATTTTTTATATCATCAATTCTCCGACGGATATGGCGTCGATCCGATTCCAATTTGGTTTCCCCTGGACCGCGTGTACCGATTCCACCACCGAGTCTGGATAAGGCAGTTCCTTGACCGCCTAGCCTTGGAAGTAAATATTGAAGCTGGGCAAGTTCTACTTGCAGTTTCCCTTCTTTGGAACGAGCCCTTTGTGCAAAAATATCTAATATAAGCTGAGTTCGGTCAATAATCCGAGCATCAATCTCAGCAGCTAAGTTCCGCTTTTGACTCGGTGTGAGTTCATCATTAAAAATCACCAAGTCGGCTTCTGTTTCCTCGACCAAGTTTTTTATTTCTTCCACTTTCCCTTTCCCTATATAGGTTGCTGGGTGAAGTCGGTCCCGCTTTTGAGAAACAGTCGCAAGGACTGTTCCTTGTGCTGTTTCCGTTAAGGATTTTAATTCTTCCATCGAATAATGGAATCGCAAATCATCGTCATCTATTTGACAGCCAACTAATATGGCCTTTTCTTTTGGTTCTCTTTGTTCCACAAGACATCCTTCCCTTTCCGAATCACTCTAGTTTTCATCTTATCAAAAATGACAAGGTTTCTCTAATTTTCCTTTTATTTTTTAAAAATAATTATTGTATTTTTCTTTTACCATGATAAAATTTTGTTTGCTACAAATATATTAAACATCAAGGAGAAACAGACAGAAATGACATGGGAAGTATTAAGTATGATTGGCACCATTGCTTTTGCTGTCAGCGGCGCCATTGTGGCAATGGAAGAAGAATATGATATTCTAGGCGTTTATATTTTAGGAATTGTCACCGCTTTCGGTGGTGGGGCCATTCGAAACCTATTAATTGGTGTTCCTGTTTCTGCTCTATGGGAGCAAGGGTTGTTTTTTCAAATTGCGTTAATTTCTATTACAGCGGTCTTTTTGTTTCCAAATAATCTATTAAAACACTGGAATCGCTGGGGAAATTTCACTGATGCAATTGGCTTATCCGCCTTTGCGATACAAGGGGCCATGTATGCAGCGGATATGAATCACCCAATTAGTGCCGTCATCGTTGCTGCCGTATTAACAGGAAGCGGAGGAGGAATCATCCGCGATTTATTAGCAGGTCGAAAACCAATTGTGCTTCGTTCAGAAATTTATGCTGTTTGGGCGATCCTAGCAGGTGTTATCATCGGTCTAAAAATTGCAACCAACTCTTGGGAACTATACACCTTATTTATCCTTGTAACCATCCTGCGGGTACTTTCCTATACATATGATTGGAAACTACCATCCCGCAGACTTGGAGTACATTAGAAAAGCGGAAGCCCCCTGTCCAGCGGCGTATGGCCGGAGTTAGAAAGTTCACTAGAACAAAAAATAGTTTTATCCTAAAAAAATCGGCGGATGGATGAACCGCCGATTTTTTATTTATCTTCAAAAACGAGATCATTGCTCCTGATCATCATTAAATCATGTCTGTCATAGCTATTTTGCATTAACAAACGCATGGCCTGTGCCCGAATGGATTTTTCAATGATATTTCTGACATACCTTCCGTTCGAAAAACGATTCGGGCTCATAACAGAACGAACTTCAATTAAATGTTCTTTTAGCTTCTTTTCCGCCTCATGACTTAAAGAATATTCTCGTTCAGCGAGCATTTTTGCACCGATTTCCATCAATTGATCGATCGTATAATCAGGAAAATCAATCACTAAGGGAAAACGAGAATGCAAACCAGGGTTTAGTGATAATAGATAATCCATTTCGCGTGAATATCCAGCTAAAATAAGAATAAATTCATATTGTTTATCTTCCATATGTTTGACAAGGGTATCAATCGCTTCCTTCCCAAAATCTTTTTCACCACCACGTCCTAAGGAATAGGCTTCATCAATAAACAATATTCCTCCTTGAGCTTTCTTTATAAGATCCCGTGTTTTTTGTGCCGTATGCCCAATATATTCACCAACCAGGTCGGCCCTTTCTGCTTCAATTAGGTGGCCTTTTGATAATACATTCATCTTATGAAACAGTTTACCAATTAATCTGGCTACAGTCGTTTTCCCAGTACCCGGATTCCCTTTGAACATCATGTGAAGAGCTTGTTTCTTTGCTTTCAGGCCCATTTCTTCACGTTTTTTATTTACATAGATCCATGCATATATTTCTTTTATGGTTCGTTTCATTTCTTCCATGCCAACCAAAGCTCCCAACTCTTCTTCAATTTCCTTCAGAGCTGAATGTTCAGGGGGAATAACCTTTGGAGCAACGTGAAAGTCAGGTAACTCTTTTGTTACGGTTTTTCTTTTTTGGGAATTGAGGACTACGCTTATTTGACCGTTGCTTTTCATACGAATCGGTTGATCCAAAGCTTTCACCTCTCATTTTTGCAGGCCATTTAGACAAAGGATGATTCTTGGATGGTACATAAATCATAGCAATTAATAAAAATCCTTCTCTTTCATACTATGTTTATTCACCATTCATTCATTTCATTAAAAAGTTTTTTTGAATTTGCTGGTGAAGGAACGGAAGACTCTCTCCGAAAGGGAACATGTTTATCTTGAAATCAGCTATTGTTTTGGCCAATAAAAAAAGAGCCCAAAATTCGGGCTCGGTTGTTTGATTATTGGTTATCCAGGTCAAGTTGTACATTTCTTTGCGGCGCAAAGGTGGAAATGGCATGCTTGTATACCAATTGCTGTTTCCCATCTGATTCAAAAAGAACAGTAAAATTATCAAAGCCTTTAATTTGGCCTCTTAATTGAAACCCGTTTAGCAGGAATACGGTCACATGCGTATTGTCCTTACGGCATTGGTTTAAGAACTGATCCTGAATATTAATGGTTGTTTTCATTTTATATATCCTCCTCTTATATCTCTATTAATATGTATTCGATTTTACTTGAAGCTTTCCTTCCACATATTGTGAAATTTCTGCTATTTTTTTTGACAGGTTAGCCACATCTGTCATATTAAACCATTTTACATCCATTTTATTTCGAAACCAAGTTAATTGCCTTTTGGCATAACGCCGGGAATTTTGCTTCAAGTTTTCTACCGCTTGTTCAAGGCTAATTTTCCCATCAAGATATTCATAAATCTCTTTATAGCCAATAGCCTGAATGGATTGACAATCACGCAAACCTTGGGAATGAAGAGCTTTCACCTCTTCCAATAGACCTTGCTTCATCATCAAGTCCACACGCTGATTAATTCGTTCATACAGTTTCTCCCGTTCCATGGTCAAGCCAATTAATGCGGTATGATACATTAACTCTGGTTGCTGGTTGATTTGAAAGTCATGCATGGTTTTCCCACCTGTGAGATGGAAAATTTCCAAAGCACGTATCACTCTTCTCCGATTATTTGGATGGATGTTTGCTGCACTTATAGGGTCTTTTTCCATTAGCTCCTTGTGCAGTGCCTCATTCCCTATTTCGTTCGCTCTCTCCTCCAGCTGCCGTCGTAATGCTTCATCACCGGGAACATCGGCAAATCGGTAGTCATAAATGACAGACTGAATGTATAGACCCGTACCGCCCACGATGATGGGAAGTTTCCCTTTTTCGGCAATCTCTTTTATTTTGGCGCGAACCAGATGCTGGAATTCAGCCACTGAAAAATTTTCATATGGTTCTTTAATATCAATTAAATGGTGAGGAATCCCTTCCATTTCATCCTTCGTAATTTTGGCCGTGCCAATATCCATTCCTCGGTAAATTTGCATGGAATCTCCGCTGATAATTTCACCATTGAATCGGTGTGCCAATTCAATACTGAGTTTGGTTTTACCAACGGCAGTCGGGCCAATGATGACTAGTAATTTTTGCTTTGCATCCAATCTTTTCACACTGCCTTATCGTTTTTTCCTGTGAGATATCCTTTATGTTCACAGCTTTATCGTAACATATTTTTACATAGCAGTAGAACATCAAACAAGTATATACAAAAACTTTTATTTCTATGCGCTTTCTTACATGAAAATAACATAACGGTTATTTCAAAATGAATAAGAATATCTCGGAAATTTACAATCCATTAACGGTTCCTTTACAAACCGCTTTCAACCCCCATTTTCATGGTAGGATGTTTCGTAGACTATTTTGTAGGTATTACTCGTAAATTGTCTAATGAACGCGAGAATATAGATTTATTTGTAAAAAGATTACTATAACGGAAATAGGTGATGATATGTTAAACTCATATGATATTGGAATTGACTTAGGGACTGCAAATACATTAGTTTATAGCAAAGCAAAGGGAATTACACTAAATGAACCTTCTGTTGTCGTAATGGACACAGAAACAAAAAAAATTGTTGCGGTCGGAATAGAAGCAAAAGAAATGCTCGGTAAGACTCCTGAAAAAATCGTCGCCATCCGTCCATTAAAGGATGGGGTGATTGCGGACTTTGATATTACAACAGAAATGTTAAAACATATCATGCGTAAAGCATCAAAAAAGATTGGCTTTGCCGTTCGCAAACCGAATGTAGTTGTATGCATTCCGTCCGGTTCCACGAGTGTGGAAAGAAGAGCGATTCATGATGCTGTCAAAAATGCAGGCGCTAAAAAAATAACATTAATTGAAGAACCGGTGGCAGCTGCTATTGGAGCTGGCTTACCAATCGATGAACCGGTTGCCAACGTGATCGTCGATATTGGTGGAGGGAACACCGAAGTAGCGATCATTTCCTTTGGAGGAGTAGTTGCTTACCATTCCATTAAAGTTGGTGGTGACCGTCTCGATGAAGATATCATCCAATATGTACGCAAGGAATACAATGTCTTAATCGGGGAATTAACCGCTGAAAATATCAAGAAGGAAATTGGATATGCACTTGTAGATCATGAAGAAAAGAAAATGGATGTACGTGGCCGCGACCTTGTTACTGGGTTGCCAAAAACAATTACTCTATCATCCTATGAAATTCGTAATGCATTGAAAGAAGCACTATTGCATATTTTGGAGGCGATTCGAGCTACTCTTGAAGACTGCCCAGCCGAACTAAGTGGAGATATTGTGGATCGAGGAGTCATTTTGACTGGCGGCGGTGCCTTGTTAAATGGAATGGAAGAATGGCTAAGTAATGAGATTGTCGTTCCCGTTCAACTGGCACCAAGCCCGCTTGAATCAGTCGCTTATGGTACTGGAAAGGCCATTCAATATATGAGCAAGCTTCAAGCAGCCGTGAAATAATCCTATTGTGATAGATTTAAAGCCGCATACCAGCCTGTTTACTTGTAAGGCAAATGGTATGCGGCTTTTGTTATACTTCACCATGCTTTTTTCTTAACTTATTAAAATAGAGAAAGACGGGTAGAGGAATCACAATAAAACCTAAGCTTTTAATGATTTGATTTTTGGCCTGTACCTTTGTGCGATTTTGCTCGTCTTTTACCGCTTGTTCATAACTAGCCCGAAGTTCCTCTTCTGTTAAAGCTTTTTCGTTTTCCTCTTTCGTCACTTCACTCTGTTTCATCATTTTATATTCTTCGTAGCTTTGGTAATAGGACGGCGGACTGACTAAATCGGCAGCTGCCATAAAAATGGAAATACCGCCACCAATGACCATCATTAAGGTTGCAAATAATACTAAATAGATATATAGATGCCGGAACACTGACTCTCCCCCTTTTTCATTCGATTTCAAAGCAAAATTTATCACAAAAATGATTAACAATACCGGTATAAGAATGACAAATAGACCCAATACCACCGTTGCC
This sequence comes from Neobacillus sedimentimangrovi, assembly GCF_010614825.1. NCBI lineage: Bacteria > Bacillati > Bacillota > Bacilli > Caryophanales > Bacillaceae > Neobacillus > Neobacillus sedimentimangrovi. Next base: position 15,351 of record NZ_JAAFZF010000042.1, on the reverse strand, counting down.
CACCCCTATTATGCATGCTTCTTTCCATATTACTCTATTATAATTGGCCAAAAAACGTTTTATTCCTGCCCCCATCACGTTTATTTTTCATCATAAAAACAAAAGTCCAACTCTGAATCGAGTTGGACCATGTATGAATTACATCACCCGCTTAAACATCTTTTCCATTTCATAAATGGAGTAATGCACGATAATGGGCCGGCCGTGCGGACAAGTAAAAGGATCGGATGCTTTTCTTAAATCATCAAGCAATGCTTGGATTTCATCGTTTCGAAGATGACGGTTTGCTTTAATAGAGGCTTTGCAACTCATCATGATGGCAGCTTCCTCTCGTAAGATTTTGATATCGACCTTTTTCATGGATAATAGCTGCTCAATCATCTCTTCGATAATTTCTTTTTCTACCCCTTTTGGAAACCATTGTGGATGAGATCGAACAATAAAGCTATTTGGGCCAAATTCCTCGAGAAATACCCCTACCTTTTCAAGCTCGGCTTTATGTTCGGTAATTTTTATATATTCATCTGTCGAATACTCAAAAGTTAACGGTATGAGCATTTCCTGTAACTCAGACGCGACCTGTCCGACTTTTTCCCTAAAATATTCATACTTCAAGCGTTCTTGTGCGGCATGCTGATCAATGATATACAAGCCATTTTCATTTTGAGCAAAAATATAGGTGCCATGCATCTGACCAATAGGATACATCCGTGGAACACGGCTCTCAACCTGATTCTCTTCACGAATAGAATGAGTGATATCGTTATCCTCTACCGTTTCTTCCTTCCGCTCTTTCTCTTCTGTATCCTCCACAGAGGCAAGCGGCTCTTTATATGAAGTTTCCTTCTCCCATACAGGTGGTTCATGGACCTGCTGTGCTTTCTTCAAGTCTGATCCTATTTCTGGCATGGTATAAGATGAGACCGGACGTTCTTCTTTAGAATGGAAGGAAGTAACACTTGGTGTAATGGTCCCCTCATTCAGATCCAATGCCGTTTGTTCCGTCTTAGGCACTTCTTTTTTCACAGGTGTAGCGGTTGGAATCAAAACTTTTGATTGAAAGGCATTTTTTATCGTCCTTGTCACTAGTTCATTCAGTTCTTTTTCTTTACTGAAACGGACTTCCATTTTGGATGGATGGACATTGACATCCACTAACAATGGATCCATTTCAATGTTAAGAAGGACGATTGGATACCTTCCAATAGGCAAAAGTGTGTGGTACCCCTCTTGGACGGCCTTCACTAAAGGATAGTTTTTGATAAAACGACCGTTTACCATGGTGGAAATATAATTTCTTGAAGCTCTTGTCACTTCAGGCATGGAAGCAAATCCGCTCACCTTATAATCTAACGAACTTCCTTCAATCGGCACAAGCTGCTTTGCAATGCTTAATCCGTAAATCGAAGAAAGCACCTGCCGGACATCACCATTTCCGTTTGTTTGCAGCAGCTTCCGCCCATTATGAACCAAACGGAAGGCCACCTCTGGATGAGATAATGCAAGACGATTCACTACATCTGTGATATTCCCTAGTTCCGTATGAATTGTCTTCATATATTTCAGACGGGCTGGAGTATTGAAAAATAAATCGGTAACCGTGACATCTGTCCCCCGTCTTGCCGACGCTTTTTCAAAAACCTCTACTTTTCCTCCCTCAATCACAACTCGATGACCGACACCTTCGCCGGTTGAGGTCTTCATCTCCAATCTGGACACGGATGCGATACTTGGAAGGGCCTCACCACGGAAGCCGAGTGTTCGAATTCGGAATAAATCATTTTCGTTTTTAATTTTGGAAGTGGCATGACGCTGGAAAGCAAGAAGCACATCATCCTCTTCAATGCCGTTTCCATTGTCCAGTATTCGAATTTTAGCCAGTCCTGCCTCTTCTACTTCAATTTCAATCACAGAACTGCCAGCATCAATCGAATTTTCCACAAGTTCTTTAACGACAGATGCAGGGCGTTCGACGACCTCTCCCGCCGCAATTTTATTGGATAGGGCATCATCTAATTGGATAATTTTTCCCATGATGTCCTCCTCCTTCCTTCTTTACCCCTTTAACGTTTTCTGAAGTTCGTACAGAACATTCATCGCCTGGAGTGGGGTGATATCCAGCAAATCTAGTCCTTTCATTTTGTCGAGGACTTTCTTTTCTTTGTCAGATAGCTCGGATTTTATTGGTTCTGCTGGTGTATCGAAAAATGACAATTGTTCCGGTTGCTCCACTTTATCAGTAGGAATGGCTACATTTTCATTCCTTTGAGTATCTGAGACAGTTGACTGTTCCAGCGTTGTTAAAATTTCATTTGCTCTTTCAATGAGTTCTGATGGTAATTCCGCTAATTGAGCGACATGGATACCATAACTTTTATCAGCTGGACCTTCTTTAATTTTGTGAAGGAATACCACCTTCCCATTATGTTCGACGGCACTAACATGGATATTCTTTAATTGCGCCAGTTCTTTCTCTAATACAGTTAATTCATGATAGTGGGTGGAGAATAAGGTTTTTGCACCTATTCGATTGTGTATATATTCAATAATGGCCTGGGCCAGTGCCATTCCGTCATAGGTCGATGTTCCACGTCCAATTTCATCAAATAAAATTAAGCTATTTTGCGTTGCATTGGCAATTGCATTTTTTGCCTCAAGCATTTCAACCATAAATGTACTTTGCCCAGAAATTAAATCATCCGCAGCCCCAATTCTAGTAAATACTTGATCAAAAATAGGTAGGACCGCTTCTGTCGCCGGAACAAAGCAGCCAATTTGCGCCAGTATCGCTGTCAATGCAATTTGACGCATATACGTACTTTTCCCTGACATATTTGGACCAGTAATGAGTAAGACTTCACGATCACTGTCCATAAAGCAGTCATTTGGAACGTACTCTTGGGCATTTAACACTTTTTCAACAACAGGATGACGGCCATCCTTGATGACTACACGGCGTTCCGAAGAAAATTTTGGTTTAACATATCGACGTTCTTCACTTACCTGAGCAAAACATTGTAAGACATCGAGCTCACTAACCGTTTTCGCTAATGCCTGCAGACGTGGAATATATTCTTTTACCGTTTCACGAATTTCCGTAAACAATTCATACTCGAGCTCGCCGATTTTTTCTTCTGCTTGTAAAATTAACGCTTCTTTTTCCTTCAATTCAGGAGTGATAAAGCGTTCTGCATTTGTTAACGTCTGTTTCCGCTCATATCGTCCTTCCTCTAATAGATGAAGGTTCGCTTTTGTCACTTCAATATAATAGCCAAACACACGATTATACCCAACCTTTAACGATTTGATCCCGGTTTTCTCCCGTTCTTCGCGCTCTAATTGGGCAATCCATGTTTTTCCGTTTCGGCTGGCATCGCGGTATTGGTCAAGCTGAGCATGATACCCATCACGGATGATGTTTCCCTCTTTTAATGATAGCGGAGGATTATCCACAATCGCCCGTTCTAAAAGATCTGTCACCTCTTCACATGGATCGAGGCGTTCAATGATTCGGTTCATCTCTTCGCTTCCGATCGATTGAAGAATTTGCTTTAAATATGGCACTTGTAATAAAGATTGTTTTAATTGCACTAAATCGCGGGCATTTACATTTCCAAAAGCAACCCGGCCTGCCAGACGCTCCAAATCATATACTTCCTTCAATTTTTCACGAAGTTCTTGGCGTTCAAAATAGTAGTTCATCAATAATTCAACGAAGTGATGACGTTGTTCGATTTTTTCTCGGTCAATCAACGGACGGTCAATCCATTGCTTTAACATCCTTCCGCCCATCGCTGTCTTTGTTTCATCCAAGAGCCATAATAAAGAACCTTTCTTTCCTTTTGTGCGGATCGTTTCTGTTAATTCTAGATTTCGTTTCGAGTAATAATCAATTTTCATAAATTGATGGATTTGATACGTAGATACGGGCTGGAGATGGTCCAAACTTCTTTTTTGCGAGCGGTATAAATAATGAAATAATCTAGCGGCGGTCTGTTTGAGTTTGTCTTGATTCAAATCTTCGAGTAGGTGGGAAAACTTCCTATCTATTGAACTTTGATCCTCATAAGATATGACAAGTACATTCCGCTCCCGCATTTTCTTTTGCCATTCACCGTCAAAGTCACTAGCAACGACGACTTCCTTTGCTCCTAAAACAGCAATTTCGTTCAATACTTCTTCCAGATTGTTGGATAATAACGTGACTTTGCTTTCCCCTGTGGAGATATCATTATATGCTAGTCCAAACGTTTGGTCTTCAAAAGCTGTAACCGAAACAATATAGTTATTTTCTTTCTCCATTAACCCTTTTCCGTCCATCACGGTACCAGGAGTGATGACTTGAACGACCTCACGCTTCACCACGCCTTTTGACTGCTTCGGATCTTCAATTTGTTCACAAATTGCAACTTTGTATCCTTTTGAAATGAGCTGTTCAATATAGTTAGCTGCTGAATGGTACGGGACTCCACACATCGGAATCCGTTCCTCGGCCCCACCATCCCGGCTAGTTAATGTAATTTCTAATTCTTGAGATGCTTTAATCGCATCTTCAAAAAACATTTCGTAAAAATCACCTAAACGAAAAAATAAAAAGGCATCCTGATAATCTGCCTTGACTGTTAAGTATTGCTGTATCATCGGCGTATAAGAAGCCATAATTTCCTCCAAACTATTAATCATTCGAGTATCTTCGACAAACTATTATATCATATTTTGCTGTAACTTTATGAACCAGAATAAACCTATCTTCATTTTTCCAATCCCTTCCAAACTCTTTCATAGAAACCTTCTCTAAAATCCAATAGGATTTTGTCATAATTTGAAAGACGAATCTTCTTTTACAGAATGAGTAAAAACCTCATAATGAAAGTAAGCCTACATTCGAAATGAGGTGTTCCCGATTGAACTGGTTTGGTTCGAATTATCAAATGAATAAGTTTGAAATGTTCTCCATTAGCCATATGGTTGTGATCGCTATTCTTATTTTCGTTTCCATGATGATATTTTGGAAGAAAGAAAGATTAAAAGATGAAAAATGGAGGCGTTATGAAATCGCAGCTGCCATATCCTTACTTGGCATAGAAGCGATCTATCATTTATGGATGTTTGTAGGTGGCATGTGGAAGGTAAGCCATTCTCTCCCATTAGAATTATGTAGTATAAGTTTGTTTCTAACCGTATTATTATTAATAACAAAAAAGAAACTGATCTATGAAATTTTATTATTTACTGCCTTATTAGGGGCATCACAAGCTTTGATTACTCCTTATCTCAACTTTGATTTCCCACATTTCCGATTCTTTCATTTCTTTTATACCCATCTAATGATGATTTGGGTCGTCCTTTATTTTACATGGGTAAAAGGGTATCGACCTACTTTATGGTCCATTGTGAAACTATGTGTGTTTTTAAATTGTTTATTGCCGGTTATCCTATTTATAAACAAACGTGTTGGCGGAAACTATTTCTTTCTAAGTCATAAACCTCCCGGACCAAGCTTGCTTGATCTATTAGGCCCATATCCATACTATATTCTTTCGATGGAAGCACTATTGATTATCCTAAGTATAGTGATTTGGTTCATTTTTAGGGATAAAAGTGACAAGAGACCAGCTCCTAAAAATGATACATACATCAAAAAACCTTATTTCCGATAAAAAGCAGGACATTCCTGACTATTGGGAAAATACCTATCCTACTAGAAAAATGTTCCATGATTATTGTTTTTTTTATTGACCTTTATCCATGTTCGAATTATAATAAAAAACGTTCCCAATCAGATGTCTCAGTAGCTCAGTAGGATAGAGCAACAGTTTCCTAAACTGTGGGTCGGAGGTTCGAATCCTCTCTGGGACGCTAAAAACCCTTGCATTAGCAAGGGTTTTTCTGTTTTAACTGTAATAGTTGTTCTTTTTAAACAGTTTGATTGCCGCCATTTTGCCACCAAACGGAACCGATTGCCACCATATTACACACAATAATGCTGAAAAGACATTAGGAAGGTATGCTTTTATAATCTACACATCATCAATCAGACCAATATCACAATTATCTCTTCCATCACGCCTAAATTGCTTCACAACATACTGTTGTAATGATTTTTCTAAGCTTTCAGGAAGGTCATTATCAACTAGTATTATTTGCATATGTGAACCATAATTTTCATGCATATTCACAAAACATTGATATAAATTATTGAATTTTGAAGGGTCCCCCATTTGTTCTTTAATATCTTCTTCAATGTTAGTTTCACTGTTTTTCGAACCCTTTGGAAGACAAATCAAAGAATATGGAAAACGTAAAATAGTCATGGCGGGTCTTTGGACAGAGGTGTGTTTGCTTGAACCTGTACTGAGTGCTATCGCCGACGGATATGAAGTGTTTTTTATCACTGATGCATCTGGTGGAGTAAATAAAGAATCACATGACATGGCCGTAATTCGTATGACACAGGCTGGAGCACACCCAATCACTTGGTTACAATATTTGTTAGAATTACAGCGTGATTTTGCTATTAAAGAGACTTACAATGGGACACTCGATATTGTAAAACAACATGGGGGTGCTTACGGACTAGGAATAATTTATGCGAATGAGATGTTCGGGATTCAGTACGGAAGAAAAGGAAGCAATGGAAAATAATATATAAAGCAGAAAACAAACAAGAAAAAGTACCCCTAAGTAGACTTTTTTAGTCTCTAACTATGGGGTACTTTTTTTCCTTATAACTTTTTTCTAATAAAATTTATTGATTTGCTTTTTTAACCCACTCTGCAACTGTTACTGTACGCTTTGCCTGATGTTTTACAGCCGCTTGAACATCTTCAATCATTTTACCGTTTTGGTCAACAGTTACACTAGTTCCATATGGATTACCGCCTGCTCCGAATGTTACAGGATCAGTATAACCAGGAGCCGCAACAATTGCACCCCAGTGATACATTGTTGTATAAAGTGATAAAATGGTTGCCTCTTGACCGCCATGAGCGTTTTGAGCGGAAGTCATTGCACTAACAACTTTATTTACCAGCTTTCCATTAAACCAAAGACCACCAGTTGTATCTAGGAATTGTTTCATTTGTGATGGCATATTACCAAATCGAGTTGGTACACTGAAAATAATCGCATCTGCCCATTCTAAATCATCCAATTGAACCTCTGGTACATCTTTTGTTTTTTCAACAGTGGCTTTCCATACAGGATTTCCTTCGATAGCAGATTGTGGAGCAAGTTCAGGCACTTTTAGTACTTTTATTTCTGCACCAGCCTCTTTGGCACCTTCTTCTGCCCATCTTGCTAATTGATAGTTAGTTCCACCCATACTGTAATAAATTACTGCTAATTTTATATTTGCCATTTTTTCTTATCAGTTGAATTCCCAAATAATTTGGATAAGAAACCCATTTTAATACACCACCAAAGCTACTATTTCTTTGGTTTGAGAACTATATTCATTATTAAGCTGCTCTTTTAATTTCATTTGAATCTTTATGAAAAATCAATTGGCTCACTGATAATAGCTTGCTACCATTTATTACAAGGTAAACTGCTATTGCTAAAAAGGCCAAATCCAACTCATATCCTGCCATTTGACCATTTCCTAATAAACCAACTGCAAGTTTCACTTTTAGTGTTGCTCCAATCATTAGTAATGCAAACAACCCAGATACAGGCCTTGTTGCCAAACCAATGATTAATGCTATACCTCCAATGATTTCTAGCAATGCCACTCCATATGCCATAAATCCAGGTAAACCAATACTATCAAACCAACCCACAATATTCTCGATTCCACCTTGAAATTTTACAATACCATGAATCAAAAATAATGCCCCTAAAGTTACTCGTAAAACAAGTGCTCCGATTTCGTTTTTTAATAACATTTTCTACCTCTCCCAAATCTTATATTTTATTTGATTATTACTTTTCGATACCAATTCGTTGCTGCTTCTACTTCTTCCATGGTTAATTGATGACCTCTATTCTCCCAATGAAGTTCTACATTCGCATTAGCATTTTCTAATAATGATTGAAGTTCGGCCGATTCCATTGGCGAGCAAATCGGATCATTAGTCCCAGCAGCAATAAACACTGACTTACCTGACAAATCAGGAAGTTCAATTCCTTTTCTAGGTACCATTGGATGATGAAGAATTGCACCCTTTAATGCATTTTGATAATGAAATAATAAACTTGCAGCTATATTGGCTCCATTTGAGTATCCAATTGCTATAATATTATCTCGGTCGAAACCATATTTCTCTGCTGCCTCATCTAGAAACTCATTTAATTCTTTTGTTCGAAAAATAAGGTCTTCTATATCAAATACACCTTCTGCTAATCTTCGGAAGAATCGTGGCATACCATTTTCTAAAACATTTCCTCGAACGCTTAAGACAGAAGCCTCATCATCAATTCTTCCTGCAAGAGGCAACAGATCTAATTCATTGCCACCAGTTCCATGAAGCAATAATAATGTTGGTTTTGTTGGATCTTGCCCTTTATTGAATATATGTTTCATTATTTATCTCCCTCCAGAACACGAACCTCCACAGGAGGCAAGGTTTCTTCTAATTCTTCTCTTTTTGACTCCAACCAAGACGGTAGCATAAGTTTTCTTCCAAGTTCACCGACAGGTTCATCCACTGTAAAACCTGGTGGGTCCGTTGCTATTTCAAAGAGGATGCCTCCTCCTTCATGAAAGTACACTGCTTTAAAGTAGTTGCGATCACGAACTTCTGTCGGATAATAATCTTTGTCTTGGAGAAGTGATCTCCATCTGAGAAGTTCTTCTTCATCCTTGGCTCTCCAAGCTATATGGTGAACTGTCCCAGCCCCCATTAGACCCCGAACGGAAGGATTTAAGTGAATATCAATGGTGTTTCCAATGTCTCCTTCAGAATTAAATCTTAAGAATTCATTTTCCTGACCAATGCATTCTAACCCTAAAATATTTTCTAGAACATACTTTGTCTTATGTGGCTGTGCAGAAAACAGAACAGCACCTCCAAATCCTTTGATCGCATTTTCTGCTTGAACTCCCCCAAAGTTCCAAGTATTCAATGATCCGTCATCTCGTTCTGTCAATTCGAGTTGGAGACCGTCGGGATCGTTAAATTTTAAGTATTTTTCACCAAAGCGAATGGATGAAGTAAATTCAACTCCGAATTTACCTAATCGATTCTCCCAAAATGGAGCAGAACCCTTAGGTATAACATAACTGGTCACACCCACTTGACCTTGCCCAATACGCCCTTTTAACTGTTTAGCCCAAGGAAAAAAAGTAATGACAGTACCTGGTTGACCCGTTTCATTTCCAAAATAAAGATGGTAGACTTCTGGACGATCAAAGTTTATTGTTTTTTTAACAAGCCTTAGTCCAAGCACACCTGCATAAAAGTCTATATTTCTTTGAGCATCATTAACCATAGCAGTTATATGATGAATACCAGCTGTTTTTGTCATATTTTCCTCTCCATTTCATTAATGGGATTCTAAAACCAACTATTTAGGTCTTTCGATTTCAAAAATCTCACCAATTTTGGCGTAATTATTTCCAGCCAATCTGCTAACAGCTGCTAATCCCCTCGGATCGATTCTTCCATTTTCATAAATGTCGCTTTCGATATGAAATTGAACAACTTTTCCTATAATAAAATCACATCCAGGAGTATCCGAGCCTCCCAATGCTATGGAATGCTCTAATGAACATTCCATTCGAATCTTCGCTTCCTTTACACCTGGTACAGAAATCCTTACACTATCCACTGGAGATAAATTTGCTAACTCAATCTCGCTTTGTTCAGGAGGAAGGTTGGCAGCTGTTTTATTGATTTTTTCAACATTTTGTTCGTCAACAATATGAACCACAAATTGCCTGGAATCATTGATGTTTCTAGCTGTATCCTTTTGTCTTCCCGATGACCGTTGGATAGATAATGAAATCATCGGAGGATTGGAAGACACGATATTAAAATAGCTAAATGGTGCCCCATTTAAAATGCCATCCTTTGAAATGGTTGTGACAAAAGCGATTGGTCTAGGTATAATACTTCCTATTAGAAATTTATAATTTTCTCTTTCAGATAATAAGGCTGGGTCAATTGAAAGCAAAGAAATCATCCCTTTTCGTATAATCAGTCTAATTCTCTCACTTCAAACGGTAATAACACTGCTTCGATTTGTGCTCTATGAGGCTCATACTGTGATGGCAACATCAATTTTTCACCCATTGTCTCTTGTGATTCATCATGTGCAAATCCTGGAGGATCAGTGGCAATTTCAAATAGAATTTCCCCATGTTCTCTAAAGTAAATGGCATTAAAGTAGTTTCTATCCTGTACAGGAGTAACTCCATATCCTTTGGATACCACGTATTTTTGCCAATCCAATTGGTCTTGATCATCAATAGCCCGCCATGCAATATGGTGAACTGTACCCACACCCAATTGCCCCCGTCCAATTGAAGTTAATTTTAGATCAATAATATTTCCTATTTCCGCAGTGGAACAATAACGAGCGAAGTCTCCTTCTTTACCTACTAATTCAAGCCCCATTACTTTTTCTAACAATTCAGCCGTTTTATTAGGCTGAGTCGATAATAGAGTAGCTCCGCCAAAACCTTTGATAGCAACTTCAGGTGTTACATCACCAAAAGTCCAAGTATTGATTTCTCCTTCTTCTCTTCCAACAATTTCCAAGTGAAGGCCATGTGGATCATCAAATTCCAAATACTGTTCCCCAAAGCGTTCCATTTTAGTAAAAGTTACATTGAATTTTTCTAACCTTTTTTCCCAGAACTCCATGGCACCTTTAGGAACTACATAAGAAGTCACACCCACTTGACCGTCTCCGATAATTCCTTGTCGTGCTCCTACCCATGGAAAGAATGTTATGATAGTTCCTGGTTTACCACCTTCATTTCCGAAATAAAGGTGATAAGTTCCTGGATCATCAAAATTTACTGTTTGCTTAACCAAGCGTAATCCTAAAACTCCTGCGTAAAAATCCACGTTTTCTTGAGGATGCCCTACGATTGCCGTGATATGGTGAATACCCATTGTTTTTTTATTCATTTTTTTACACTCCTTTTTAATGTCATAATCCAGTATTTTAATGAACTTGATACCTTTTTTTGTTCCTACTTCGTCAATTAAACTCTTTTTAAGATTATTCTTCAATCCAAGAATCTCTAATTCGTGATATTTTAGAATAAAAATGCGTCTAAAGCATACTGCCCAGGACCGATTAAAGCAACACCAATAGCAACTGCAATCAATGTTAGGTTATACTCATATCCATTTGATGTTGCCCATAATCCGTTTGGTGCGTGCACCTTAACAATAGCCATGACCATCGTTCCTGCTATCATAATTGCTGCGAGTGGAGTTAAGAGTCCTAATGTAAATAAAATTCCTCCTATAAGTTCTGCTAATCCTGCAAAAAGTGCCATAGTTACACCTGGTTTCATACCAATGGATTCAAACCAACCTCCTGTACCTTTTAAACCATAACCTCCGAACCAACCAAACAATTTTTGAGCACCGTGACCCACAAATAATAAACCAACCACTAAACGAATGATTAATAAACCAATATTTATCATCTTAAAATCCTCCTAATTATCATTTATCTCGAATTCGAGATATATATTCAAAATATAAAATATTAAACATTATTCCTTACTTTATTTAAAAGTTTCACCAATGTCTCTGCCTCATTCGAATTTAAACCTTCAAACATATCATTAACGAACTCATGATATTTCGGCATGATTTCGTTCATCAATTCATTTCCTTCAACAGTTAATGTCACATGAATTACTCGGCGATCATCTGGACAGGCATTTCGACTTAATAAACCTTTTTGTTCTAGCTTATCTATAACATAGGTCATCGTACCACTTGAGATCAATATGCAATTTCCAATTTGTTGAATTGTTTGTTTCCCTTTTTGATAAAGTACCTCTAAAACAGAAAATTCCGTAATACCTAGCTTGATATTTGCCATTTCTTCCTTTATTCGGTCATGAATTGCTTTAGATGTTTGCATTAATACAAGAAAAGGTACATTATTGCATTTCCTCTCCATTCATTACACCTCCTTAAAGAATCTCGAATTAAATTATCTTGAATCTGAGATAATGATAATACTTATAGTTTTTTTTGTCAATAACCTTTTTATGTTTAGGTTAGATATTAATTTTGTTTTCTTGTTGAACTAACCTGCCAGTTAATAAAATAAGAACAACTTGACATTTATGTATAAATATAAATACCTATACAGATTCGTATTAAATAATAATAAAAATGGTTAATAATTCTATTGATAAAATTTCATCATTTAAATTCCAGAAACACTTATTTGGTTATACTATGAATTTCCTCTATCATATATCAGACAAAGCATCCAATTTCTTGGTAGATAGTTCATATGGCTGCAAATCTCTTTCATCGCTTCACAAGGTCCAAACTCAAACTGGAAGGAAGTTAAATTGGCGTGGGGGGCTTTTTTTACATAAATTTTTTGCCACCAAACATTACAAAATGCCACTTAAAACTTACATATGTAATCCAACATTAGACAAACAAAACCTTATAAAATTAAGCATTTTACTGTATAATACAGCTTAAATATACACATTCCTAAACTGTGGGTCGGAGGTTCGAATCCTCTCTGGGACGCTAAAAACCCTTGCATTAGCAAGGGTTTTTTTATTTTTCAAACCTATAGTCTACAACATTATTACAACTAAGGGAGGATAGGGGCAGGATTTTAAATTGTATTTTATTTTTTTATAAAAACACGAAAGGCGAGATGGAACGACTTGTTAAAAATTTTTAATTACTAAAATAGGTATAAATACCCACAATAAAAACCTATACAAAACTACCATTGTGCACGTGAATGTGGGGGATTGGTAGCGAATCTTCACCTTTATAAATAGCTCGGTAGATAATTATTAAGTTATTTTCTGGGTTTAAAGCACAATAATATATAAAAATTGAAGCTTATATGGGCGATATAAATGAGAAATCTTTGGGATGTTTTGGAATTTTGATTATCATAAGCCTGATCATTGCAATTGTTTCATGGTTGTTTAGCAACATTGTAGGGGTGTTAGGAATTGGTGTTGCTATCTGGGGAGGATATCTTTGGAAGAAAAATAAAACTAATAATGTAAAGTCAAAGATCCCAGTTTCTATGTTAGTATTAGGGATACTTATTGCATGTGGATGGTTTTTATTTGGTTCTTCAGATGTAAAAACCGAAAAAACGAGTGAAAATGTTTCATCAGAAAAAATTAATACAACAAAAGAAACCGATGTCCAAAATCCTAATGGTAATCAGGCAGCAAAGAAACAAGCAGAAAAAGTAGAAGACGCAAATAAAGAACAAGAAGCAGCTACTAGCATGGGGCTAGTTGCAGCAACTGTTTCAAGAGTAGTGGATGGTGATACTTTTCAATTATCAGATGGAAGTAAAGTAAGGCTGGTTGGAGTAAATACACCCGAATCTATGAACCGACATGAACAATATGGAAAAGGAGCAAGCAATTATACAAAAACTAAACTAGAAGGTAAGAAAATTTGGTTACAAAAAGATGTTTCAGAAACAGATCGTTATGGTCGCCTATTAAGAATCGTATGATTAGCTGTTCCTAAGGATGATTTAGACGAAAATGAAATCCGTACAAAGATGTTTAACGCTGATTTAGTATTAAACGGATATGCAGAGCCATCTACTTACCCTCCAGATGTGAAATACAGTGATTATTTCGTTAAGTTTGCTAGGGAAGCAAGAAGCAATCAAACTGGATTATTTGCTTACGGGGAGAATGGAACAACAAAAAGTGATCTTGATCCTAAAGAAACCTCAAAACCTGCTACAACATATAGAAACAGCAACACAAGTAGTAGTAGTTCAACAACGTCATCAGCTACAACTACACCAAGCTCATCATCAAATGGTGATATTGAATTTTTTGCAAATTGTACAGAGCTAAGAAAGAAATATCCAAATGGAGTTCCTGCAGGTCATCCGGCTTATCAGTCAAAAATGGATCGTGATAAAGATCATTACGCTTGTGAGAGATAAAAGGAAATAAGCTAAAATAACATATATAGCACGTGATATGCTCCCCATAAGGTAGACAGGTTAAAAAAATAAAAATCTGTTTACCTAAGGGGAGTATTTTTAATGTCAAGACGGGCACGTTCTTTAGAAGAAAAAATAAAGATTATTAATGATTTTAAAAATGAGACTTATTCCATTTCTGAATTGGAATCTATTTATAATACGGATAACGTAACAATTTATGATTGGGTATATAAATTTGAAAGATACGGAGTGGAAGGATTAAAAGAGTCTTCTTCATGGAGGAAGTATTCAAAGGAACTTAAAATACAGGCAGTTAAGGACTATCTTAGTGGAGATTTCTCCCTTCGGGAGGTTACTAGAAAATATGAGATTCCAAGTACTTCCACTCTACGTCAATGGATAAAGAAGTATAATGGTCATAGAGAATTAAAAGATACGGGAAAAGGGAGATCGAACTCTATGACTAAAGGAAGAAAGACAACTTGGAAAGAAAGAATTGAAATTGTACAAGATGCATTAGGAAATGGAAAAAATTATCAACAAACAGCTGAACACCATCAAGTATCCTACCATCAAGTTTATCAATGGGTACGTAAATATGAAGCTGGCGGTTGGGATGCGTTAAAAGATCGTCGAGGACGTTCGAAGAACGAAGAAGAATTAACTCCAGAAGAAAAAATGAAGTTAGTGATTCGTCAAATTGAAAAAGAAAATGAACGTTTACGTGCGGAGAATGCATTCTTAAAAAAGTTAGAGGAGATCGAAAGGAGGAGAAAATAAGTCAAGTAAGATTTGAAGATAAATATATCGCAATTAAAGAACTTCATGATAATGAGCAATTCAGCATTGTCATGTTATGCGACATTGCAGGCGTTGCAAGAGCTGCTTATTATAAATGGTTAAACCGTAAGCCTTCCTTGCGAGAACTTGAAAATGAAGAAATTATTAAGGAAATGAAAGCTATCCATAAGAACGTTAAGGGTATCTATGGTTATCGTCGAATGTTAATAAATATAAACCGAAAGTTTGGAAAGAGTTTTAATCATAAACGAATATATAGGCTAATGAGAATGGCCGGGATTCAATCTGTTATTAGGAGGAAGAAGACACGATATAGGCGTTCAAAACCTCAGCACGTTGCAGAGAATATATTAAATCGTGAATTTACAGCTGAGAAACCAAATGAAAAATGGGTAACAGATGTTACCGAGTTCAAATATGGTCCTTCGAAGAAGGCTTATTTAAGTG
>NZ_JAAFZF010000041.1:0-30565 GCF_010614825.1 Neobacillus sedimentimangrovi | reverse complement strand
GATAATAAGTAGATCTAGCCACACCTAATGCCTGTAAAACAGCTGTAACCGTATATTTTCCTCGAAACTTCTCCACTAATCGAAGAACTACTTCTTTTTCAACTCCTTTCTCAGTTCTATATACTTTTTTAATATTTCATTCTCCATTTTTAACTGTTCAATTTGACTATTCCGTTTATCTTCTTCACTTTTCCATTCTGGTCCATGTCCATAAGAATATTGCTTGCCTATTGGTTGATTTAAACGATAAATTTGATTCTCTCTATACCATTTCATCCAAGTTTTAATTTGGGATACATTCTTTATCCCGTACTTCTCCATTATTTCTCTATTTGAAAGCTCTCCAGTCATCTTATCTTTAATAACTGCCCACTTTACTTCACTTGAATATACGTTTTTGCCCACACAAAAACACCTCCGAATAGTATTTTATTGATTATACCATTTCGAAGGTGTTTTTTATTGTCCCATTTAACATTTAACTAGGTTAGTCTAGTCTCAAGACTGTCGGTTTTTTTATGAAGAATAGAGTGTAGGAGAAATGTTGCGATTAAATTTGAAGTCATATTTCACTGACTTATTTCTGAGCTATTAAATTTTGATCATAGAATTAATAGACTTACATAGAATGTAGTAACTGATATTTGGGAGGAAACATGAGATGAAAAAACGTTTGTACCAGTCCAATGTCGCTAGTTATTTCCAAGAACATTCCTCAATTTTCTTATTTATTGTCATCTTATTTTTTATGGGAGTCATTTTTGGCGCTGTTGTTGTTAATAGTATGAGCTTTACACAAAAAGAAGATTTATTCTATTATTTATCACAATTTTTTGGAGAAGTGTCGAACGGAAAAGTAGCAGAAAACTATGATTTATTTCTGCAAAGTTTTTTTCATAACAGCAAATTTATTGGGTTAATATGGATTTTGGGAATCTCTATTATCGGTCTTCCTGTTATTCTTATTTTATTATTTGTTAAGGGTATGGTAGTTGGCTTTACCGTTGGTTTTCTAGTCAGTCAAATGGGGTGGAAAGGGTTTTCGCTAGCAATTGCTTCGATTCTGCCGCAAAACTTGATCATTATTCCTATTTTTATTCTTATGGCTTCCTTGTCTGTTATTTTTTCATTGAGAATGATTAAAAAACAGTTTATGAAAAAATATGCCCAACCAATGCTGCCTTTATTTAAAGGATATATATTAGCTCTTATCGGTGCTATATTGTTGATTTCTATTTCATCAGCAGTTGAAGCTTATGTATCACCGTGGTTTATGAAGTCAATAATTGCGAAAATAATTTAGAATAATTATTAAATAATAGAATGGGTTATTTATAATAATTTTATTTTGAATCTCTTTCTTCATCTGTTATAATGAGAAATAACAGTGGCGAGGGAGGGACGAAAGGCATGGAAACGAGAATTGAGAGAATAAAAAAACAGTTGCATTCGGCAAGCTACAAACTGACACCACAGCGTGAAGCAACCGTCAGGGTATTGCTAGAAAATGAAGAGGATCATTTAAGCGCGGAAGATGTGTACCTCCTTGTAAAGGAAAAATCGCCTGAAATTGGACTAGCAACTGTTTATCGAACTTTAGAATTGTTAACTGAATTAAAAATTGTTGATAAAATAAATTTTGGTGATGGGGTATCACGCTACGATCTAAGACAGGAAGGCGCGGCACATTTTCATCATCACCTTGTATGTATTGAATGCGGTGCGGTTGATGAAATACAAGAAGATTTACTTGAAGATGTCGAAGCGATTGTAGAACGTAGATGGAATTTTAAGATAAAAGACCATCGTCTTACTTTTCACGGAATCTGTCATCGCTGCCAGAATAAAGTCAAAGAGGAACACCCTGCTGAATGATAAAAGAAAAGTCCTTTTAAAAAAAGGACTTTTTCTTTTTTCTAATTTCCTATAAAAGGTATAAAACTTGAATAAATTGGCATACCTTTTATTAATAGAATAGGAAATCGGGGGTAGGCAATATGCTCTCATTTATAAAAATATTATTGAAAACGCTAAAGGTTTTTATTATTTTCACTGGATGCACGATTCTATTTTATTATGGTATTATGTGGGTATCAGAAGAATATCAAAATTACCATCGATATGATGAACCAAAGGGTACTGCCCTTAAGGTTTCAAATGAAGTAAACAATACTAGTAATTCTTCCTTGTTAGACCGGCTAATATTTTTTTACTTAAATGGGGAGTAAAGAGTAATGGAAGGGCATTTGAAAGATTTTATCGATTATATGCGTTTTGAAAAGGGGTTAGCCCAAAATACAATTGTTTCATATGAGCGAGATTTAAAAGGTTATCTTCACTATTTAAAGGATGAATCTATTCTATCTTTAAATCATGTTCAGCGTGCACATATCATTCAATTTTTAGGATATTTAAAAGAAAACGGTAAATCCCCTAAAACGATAGCCAGGCATGTTGCATCCATCAGAGCTTTTCACCAATTCTTATTGCGGGATAAGGCAGTGGATCAGGACCCTTCCGTTCATATAGAACCACCAAAACTGGAAAGAGCGCTTCCTAGTATTTTGAATTTACGAGAAATCGAGCTTCTTTTAGAGACTCCAAAGTTAAATGATCAATTTGGATTGCGGGATAAGGCGATGTTGGAACTTCTTTATGCAACTGGCATAAGGGTAAGTGAGCTCATTGCTTTAGATATTGATCATGTGCACGTAAAGATGGGATTTGTTCGTTGTACAGGAAGGGGAAGGAAAGAGAGGATTTTGCCTGTTGGACAAAAGGCAATAGAAGCGATCCAACTTTATTTAGAAGACGGAAGACCGTATTTGATAGGTAAAAATTCACAAGAAAATGCCTTGTTTTTAAATCACCAAGGGAAACGTTTGACAAGGCAAGGATTTTGGAAAATATTAAAAAAACTAGCTGCTGAAGCGGGGATTGCCAAAGAACTGACACCTCATACACTAAGACATTCGTTCGCTGCTCATCTAGTTGAAAATGGAGCTGACTTAAAAGCGGTGCAAGAGATGCTGGGACATGCAGATATTTCAACCACACAGATGTATGCCCAGGTAACCAAAACAAAACTCAATGATGTTTATCGAAAATTTCATCCGAGAGCTTGATAGAATCATAGATGGAAATATGTTTGTTAAAAGCTGTCATAAAATGGGCAGCTTTTTGCTTGTTTTTTTGCATATATGTAGTAAAATAAAGAGGTCAGACTTCTGACGTATGATTTCTTGAGTTTATTTTGTTAATTTAACCTAAAAAGGGAAACCTATGGTTATGTATTTTTTGATGGATATGTAAACGTTATCAACTTTGGGTACGAACAAAATTATTCATAATCATGTAAAAGGAGGAATTATCCGTGGCTTCTACTACATATAAACGTATATTTTTAATCGTAATGGATTCGGTAGGCATTGGTGAGGCTCCTGATGCAGATAAATTTGGTGATAAGGGAGCAGATACACTAGGTCATATTGCAGAAAAAATGAACGGCCTCAAAATGCCGAATATGGGTAAATTAGGTTTAAGCAATATTCGAGAATTAAAAGGAATAGAAAAAGCTGAAAAACCGCTTGCATATTACACTAAGATGATGGAAGCGTCTAACGGGAAAGATACAATGACAGGGCACTGGGAAATTATGGGTCTTAATATCCAGACGCCATTCCGAGTCTTTCCTAACGGTTTTCCTGAGGAACTTGTTTCTGAGTTAGAAAAGCGTACTGGGAGAAAAGTAATCGGTAATAAACCGGCAAGTGGTACTGCGATCATAGATGAGTTAGGCGAAGAGCATATGAAAACGGGTGCATTAATTGTGTATACCTCTGCTGATTCGGTTCTTCAGATTGCTGCACATGAGGAAATTGTTCCACTTGAGGAACTTTATCAAATTTGTAAAATTGCCCGTGAATTGACACTTGATGAAAAGTACATGGTCGGCCGAGTGATAGCCCGTCCGTTTGCCGGTGAACCAGGTAATTTTAAACGCACACCTAACCGTCATGATTATGCCCTAAAACCATTTGACCGCACTGTAATGAATGAATTAAAGGATGCTGGATTTGATGTAATTGCTATTGGAAAAATTTCCGACATATATGATGGAGAAGGTGTGACAAAATCGTTAAGAACCGTTTCCAATATGGATGGAATGGATAAATTGCTTGAAACATTTGATATGGATTTTACTGGTATTAGCTTTTTGAATTTGGTTGATTTTGATGCTATTTATGGTCATCGCCGTGATCCTGAAGGTTATGGTAAAGCACTAGAAGAATTTGATGCAAGATTGCCTGAGGTCTTTGCCAAAATGAAAGAGGATGATTTATTGATTATCACTGCTGACCATGGGAATGACCCGGTTGCACCAGGTACGGACCATACTAGGGAATATGTACCCCTGCTAGTATACTCTAAGCAAATGGTTGAAGGAAAAGAATTGCCACTTCGTGAAACCTTTGCTGATGTTGGAGCAACGATTGCAGAAAACTTTAATATACAATTACCTAATTACGGGAAAAGCTTTTTAAGTGAATTAAATTCTTAAATAATCTAGTAATTAAAAGGGGTAGGAATATGGATTTTGAAAAGATTCAAAATGCTGCAAGCTTTTTAAAAGGAAAATATGATCAAGCACCTAAGATTGGTCTTATTTTGGGATCAGGTCTTGGTATTTTGGCAGATGAAATTGAAAATGCGGTGAAAATACCTTATCAAGAAATTCCAGACTTTCCTGTGTCAACAGTAGAGGGCCACGCAGGGCAGCTTGTCTTTGGCTTGCTAAATGGAGTAAATGTGGTAGCAATGCAAGGCCGCTTTCATTTTTATGAAGGCTACAGTATGGAAAAGGTCACTTTCCCGGTTCGTGTGATGAAAGAAATTGGTGTTGAAGTACTAATTGTTACGAATGCAGCCGGTGGTGTTAATGAAAGCTTTGAGCCTGGAGATCTAATGATAATCTCAGACCATATTAATAATATGGGAACGAATCCTTTAATTGGACCAAATGATAATAGACTTGGAGTACGCTTCCCTGACATGTCTGAAGCTTATACGAAAGAGTTACGTGTATTGGCAAAAGAAATTGCCGATCGTTTACAGATAAATGTGAAGGAGGGCGTATATTTTGGAAATCCTGGGCCAGTGTATGAAACCCCAGCAGAGATACGGATGATTCGTACTTTAGGTGGCGATGCTGTAGGAATGTCTACAGTACCTGAAGTAATCGTAGCTCGCCATAGTGGCATCAAGGTACTTGGCATATCATGCATTTCAAACATGGCAGCAGGAATTTTAGATCAGCCGTTATCCCATGATGAAGTAATTGAAACGACTGAAAAAGTAAAAAACAATTTCATGAAGTATATTAAAGAGATTGTTAAGAGTTTGGCATAAATGAATAATATATGTAAAGTGGTGAAGAAAAATGAGAATGGTTGATTTAATCGAGAAAAAAAGAGATGGACATGAATTAACAACTGAAGAAATTAATTTTATTATTAAAGGATATACGGAAGGGAAGATTCCTGATTATCAAGTAAGTGCTTTTACAATGGCAGTCGTGTTTAGAGGCATGTCGGAAAGAGAAAGAGCCGATTTCACAATGGCAATGGTAGAATCCGGAGACCAAATAGACCTTTCACAAATCGAAGGAATTAAAGTTGATAAACATTCTACAGGAGGAGTAGGGGATACGACTACACTTGTTTTAGGACCACTTGTTGCTTCTGTAGGTGTACCTGTAGCAAAAATGTCCGGACGTGGCTTAGGGCATACAGGAGGGACCATTGATAAGCTGGAATCAGTTAATGGCTTTCATGTAGAGATTGATAATAATGAATTTATTGATTTGGTTAATAAAAATAAAATTGCTGTCATTGGTCAGAGTGGAAACTTAACCCCAGCAGATAAGAAATTGTATGCATTAAGAGATGTTACCGGTACTGTTGAAAGCATTCCACTAATAGCTAGTTCAATCATGAGTAAGAAAATTGCCGCAGGTGCAGATGCTATTGTACTTGATGTGAAAACAGGCGCTGGTGCTTTCATGAAAACACTTGATGATTCACGTGAATTAGCCAAAGCAATGGTGCGCATCGGAAATAATGTTGGACGTCGGACAATGGCAGTCATTTCTGATATGAGTCAGCCACTTGGATATGCTATTGGTAATGCCCTTGAGGTAAAGGAAGCTATTGATACATTAAAAGGAGAAGGTCCAGAAGATTTAACTGAACTTTGTTTAACACTTGGTAGCCATATGGTTTATCTTGCTGAAAAGGCGAATAGCTTGCAAGAAGCACGAGCGATGCTTGAAAACGCAATTAAGGATGGCTCTGCCCTTGAAAAGATGAAAGTCTTCCTTAGCTCACAAGGTGGTGACGCATCGGTTGTGGATGATCCATCCAAACTGCCGCAAGCTAAATACATTATCGATCTTGAAGCGAAAGAAGATGGGTATGTATCTGAAATGGTAGCTGACGAAATTGGAACAGCTGCTATGCTTCTAGGTGCGGGAAGAGCTACAAAAGAGTCCGAAATCGACCTGGCTGTAGGACTTGTCCTTAGGAAGAAAATTGGAGACCAAGTCAAAAAAGGTGAACCATTAGTAACGATTTACAGCAATTTTGAAGATGTAAGTGAAGTAAAAGAAAAACTACTTCAAAACATAAAAATATCTTCAACAAAAGTAGAACCACCAATTCTTATTCATGAGGAAATAACAGAATAAATGATAGTAAGTAAATTAGTGTCAGGCCATGTGAAATATTCACATGGTGCCTGACACTTTTTTTATTAAAACAGAGGAAAAAATTGTATAAAGTAATTGAATTTGGAAAAAATGGTGATGATTAAGAATGGAGGGTAATGTGAATGAAACAATTGGTCTATTTAATAGTAACAATTTTATTTACAAGTATCTGGGCTCCATCAGCGTTGGCAGCTGAAGAAAAGAAATCTGCTGATATTGTTTCAAATGTAAAATCAGCAATTTTAATTGAAAGAGATACCGGGAAAGTTTTGTTTGAGAAAAACAGTAAGGAAAAACTGCCTCCAGCGAGTATGACAAAGATCATGACCATGCTACTAATAATGGAGGCAATTGATAAAGGAAAGCTAACATGGGATGAAAAAATCCGTACGAGTGAACGTGCGGCTTCGATGGGTGGCTCACAAATATTTCTTGAACCCGGCGAGGAAATGACGGCAAAGGAAATGATGCAAGGAATCGCCATCGGTTCTGGAAATGATGCTTCTGTCGCCATGGCTGAACATATTGCGGGTTCAGAAGAAGCTTTTATTGAAATGATGAATGATAAAGTAAAGGAATTGGGCTTAAAGGATACAGCTTTTAAAAATACAACAGGTCTCCCTGAGAATGGGCATTACAGTTCAGCCTACGACATGGCCATTATCGCAAAAGAACTTTTGAAATATGAAGATATAACAAAGTTTACAGGTATGTATGAATCCTACCTGCGTGAAAATACTGATAAAAAATTCTGGCTTGTTAATACAAATAAACTAGTACGCTTTTATCCAGGAGTCGACGGATTGAAAACAGGTTTTACTGCTGAAGCAAAATACTGTCTCACAGCAACAGCACAGAAAAATGGAATGCGGGTTATTGCGGTTGTATTCGGTGCTCCAACTGCAAAAGAACGGAATACCCAAGTAACAAAAATGCTTGATTATGCTTTTAGTCAATATCAAACCCAACCGGTCTATAAACGAAATCAAACAATTGGAGTGGCAAAAGTAAGTAAAGGACAGGAGAAAACAGTTGAAGCTGTAACAAGTGAACCACTTTCACTTCTTACTAAAAAAGGAGAAAAAACGAAGGATGTAAAGCAAAAGGTTACGATTCAAAAAAATCTGAAAGCACCTATCAAAAAAGGTGATCAGGTTGGAACCATAAAGCTTGTAAGAAATGGGAAAGTCATACTTAATAGCCCACTAGTTGCCAAAAAAGATGTAAAGGAAGCAGGCTTTTGGACACTGTATAAACGATCATTTGGAATGTTTACAAAAGCCGGAAAGTGATTGCTTTCATAGGCAATTGTGTCGAAATGCTAATGATCATCACTAGTTTTATCGAATAACGACTAGTTTTGTATATCTAGCAGGAAATTAATGAACATAAGGCGAATTGACTCACTATACCTGAGAAAGCGGAAAGTGCCTTGGAACATTTTGTACAGTGAAAGAAATTTCTTTAGTGTAAAGGTGCTGAAGCTGGACAAGATGAAGGAGGACTAAGGATAGTGAGTCTTAACATTGAATTTGAAACGAAACATGACGTTTTATGTATTCGGCTTAGTGGTGAATTGGATCATCATACAGCGGATGAACTTCGTGAGAGGGCAACGGCCCTCATTGAAAAAAATGAAATTCGTCATATTGTCTTGAATCTGGAACAGTTAACCTTCATGGACAGCTCTGGTTTGGGCGTAATATTAGGAAGATACAAGCAAATAAAACAGGTACACGGAGAAATGGTCGTTTGTGCAATCTCCCCGGCAGTGCAAAGATTATTTGATATGTCTGGTCTATTCAAAATAATTAAAATGGAACCGACTGAGGAATTTGCATTGCAAAAATTGGGGGTGGCTTAGAGTGAAGAATGAAATGAGCTTACAGTTTAGTGCTTTAAGTCAAAATGAATCATTTGCCCGTGTAACAGTTGCCGCCTTTATTGCCCAGTTAGATCCTACAATGGATGAACTGACGGAAATTAAGACAGTTGTTTCAGAAGCAGTGACCAATGCGATCATACATGGATATGAAAATGATCCGAACGGTATTGTCTATATTCGTGTATCGATCGAGGATAATCTAATTGATTTATCCATTAAAGATAATGGTATAGGAATTGCAAATGTAGAGGAAGCCCGTCAACCACTATTTACAACAAAGCCGGAATTAGAAAGGTCTGGAATGGGATTTACTATCATGGAAAATTTCATGGATGAGGTCGAGATTCATACGCAACCAGGCAGCGGAACCGAGGTTAGATTACGAAAGCATTTAAAATCGCGCAAAATGCTTTGCAATTAAGGAGACTTGCCAATGGATGTGGAGGTCAGGAACGATAATAATCAAATCTATCTAAAAGATCATGAAGTTAAAGAGCTTATCAAAAAAAGCCAAGAAGGAGATCAGGAAGCCAGGGATTTAATTGTTGAAAAAAATATGCGGCTTGTTTGGTCTGTTGTACAACGATTTCTAAATCGAGGCTATGATCCAGATGACTTGTTTCAGATTGGTTGTATTGGATTACTAAAATCTGTTGATAAATTTGACCTTTCCTATGATGTTAAATTTTCCACATATGCTGTTCCGATGATAATTGGGGAAATTCAACGTTTTATCAGAGATGATGGTACGGTAAAGGTCAGCCGTTCACTAAAAGAATTGGGAAACAAAATTCGAAAGGCAAAGGATGAATTATCCAAAACACTTGGTAGAATTCCAACTGTTAATGAAATCTCGGAGTATCTTGGGCTTTCACCAGAGGACGTGATTCTAGCCCAAGAAGCGAGCAGGATCCCGTCATCTATTCATGAAACTGTCTATGAAAATGATGGCGATCCTATTACCCTGCTAGATCAAATTGATGATGGAAATGAAGGGAAATGGTTTGATAAGATTGCATTAAAAGAGGCCATTCGAGAATTGGATGAAAGGGAAAGACTAATTGTTTATTTAAGATACTATAAGGATCAAACCCAATCAGAGGTGGCTGTCAGACTGGGCATTTCTCAGGTCCAAGTATCAAGATTGGAAAAAAAGATATTGCAACACATGAAGGACCGTATGGAATTATAATCCATACGGTCTTTTTTTTTTTGCATGAAAAATTTACTTAAAACTCATACTAATTACGAGAAATTTTTGTGTGGGAAGTGAATGATTTGGAAGGTACAATTTACATTCGCATGAGAAATCGTGTTCAATCCCCTCCAAATGAAAAAGTCTATTTAAAGGACGCAGCTCAAATAATTGCCCCTGAGTCGTTGCTTCCTAGATTAAAATCATTGATCATTCACCAATTAACAGAATCGGACGGAAATATTGTTGTGGTAGATGTAATGAAGGTAATTGGCATAATTACAGAAAAATTCAATGGGATTGAGGTTCAAACCATTGGTCCTGCACAAACAATTATTGAAGTGGTTACAAAGAAAAAAGGAGTATCTATTCCTTTTTTTCTTTTAATATGGTTTTTACTTTTTTTTGGCTCTGCTATGACGCTCATGAACTTTCATGATGATGTCAGTATGAGAAGTGTTCAAGAAAAAATATATTTAATTATTACTGGCGAGAAAGATACAAAGCCACTGCTTTTTCAAATTTCCTATTCGATTGGATTAGGCTTGGGGATGGTTTTATTTTTTAATCATGTATTTAAAAAACGAATTAATGATGAACCTAGTCCACTTGAAGTTGAAATGTTTAATTATCAAATGGATTTAGATAATTATGTCATTCTACATGAAAACAAAGAAAGTATGAAACGAGTCAATGACGATTAAAATTGTGGCTGTTATCTTTATTGGATTATCAAGTGGACTAATGGTAGGAAGCGGATTTGTCGCTTTCATCACGGTTTTAGGTATTATACCGAGATTGACTCAACTGTCAAAAACTATGATTATGATCCATTACTATGAATGGGCAGTTATATTTGGAGCCCTAGCTGGAGTGATTGCCAGCCTGAGAGACCCAGTTCTTGGAATTCCGGGCTTTATTTTAATTCCGCTCGGACTTACTGGAGGGGTTTTTGTTGGAATGCTGGCTGCAGGATTGACAGAAGCATTGAATGTCTTTCCAATTTTAGCTAAACGTATAAATTTGGATGGACAAATAGTCATATTAATCATGGGTATTGTTTTAGGGAAAATATTTGGATCTATCTTCCAATGGCTATATTTTGTCCATCGTTAATTGAAATCTTGTTAATGAAAGGAAATCTATCATATGGACACACCAAGACGAGTGATATTAGTGACTGATGGTGATGAATATACAAAAAGGGCCCTAGAGAGTATTGCTCGAAAAATTGGTGGCCGCTGTATATCGAAGTCTCAAGGAAACCCTTCTAAATTATCCGGACCGGAGTTAGTGAAATTAATTAAGAAGGCACCACATGACCCAGTGCTAGTGATGTTCGATGATAGTGGGATTATTGGAGAAGGAGCAGGTGAAACAGCATTACGGTATGTTGCTACACATCAAGATATTGAAGTTCTTGGAGTAGTTGCAGTAGCAGCTAAAACAAAAAATAAAGAATGGACTAAAGTGGATGTAAGTATTGATCGAGAAGGAGAATTGACCCCATATGGAGTCGACAAATTTGGAATAGCAGATCTGGAAGTAGGAAGAATAAATGGAGATACGGTTTATTGCCTAGATGAATTGAATATTCCATTCATTGTTGGTATAGGAGATATCGGGAAAATGGCAAGGCGGGATTCCTATGAGCTCGGTTGTCCTATTACGGAAAAAGCCGTAGAACTTATTCTTGAAAGGAGTGGTTTTTTTGAATCAAATGCTAGTACAGACATGGCCGATTCCTGAATCTGTAAACGAAATAGAAAACTATATGAAGCAGCGGGTAGGTTTAGGGATCAGTTTTGATTTAGGGGTTAGGAAATTAAAGATACTAAAACATGATGTTCATATTTATTATATAAATGGATTATGTGATACAGAGTATATTATTCAATTAATTAAGGAATTAGTGGCTATAAATAACAGGGAAAAATTATCTGTTAACCTTTTTCATATCATTGAAAATAGGTTAGTTAACCAATCTGTTGAGCGTATTCAACAGATGGATCAATTAGTTGATAAAGTTTTGTCAGGTTTAATTGTTGTTGTCATTGATGGGGAAAGTACAGCCCTAGCCATTGATGTGAGAAGTTATCCAGGCCGAGCTCCACAAGAACCAGATACCGAAAAGGTTGTCCGTGGATCAAGAGATGGATTTGTTGAAAATATTATCCTTAATACAGCTTTGACAAGACGGAGAATTCGTGATGAGCGACTTCGCTTTGAGATGTTGAAGGTTGGGAAGCGTTCAAAGGCAGATGTAGCATTGGGTTATTTGGAGGATGTCGCAGACCCTAAATTAGTAAATATCCTTAGAAAAGAATTACAGGCGATAAATATCGATGGAATTCCGATGGCAGATAAAACGATCGAAGAATTTGTTGTAAAACAAGGTTTAAATCCATTTCCTATTGTAAGATATACGGAAAGAGCCGATGTCGCGGCTATGCATATTTTAGAAGGTCATGTTGTGATATATTGTGACACTTCCCCAAGTGTAATCATCACACCGACAACCTATTTCCATCATGTGCAGCATGCAGAGGAGTTTCGGGAATCTCCTGCCATGGGCACTTTTGTTCGTTGGACTCGTTTTTTAGGTGTGTTTGTCTCCATTTTTTTGCTGCCCTTTTGGCTGTTAATGGTTTTGGAACCGTCCTTGCTACCAGAACAGTTTAAGTTTATCGGCCCTAATGACAAAACAAATATTCCAATTATCGTGCAATTGTTTATCGCAGATTTTGGCTTGGAGTTTTTGCGTCTTGCAGCGATTCATACACCTACTCCGCTTACAGCAGCTATGGGTTTAATTGCAGCAGTATTAATTGGACAAATTGCCATCGATGTTGGTTTGTTTGTTCCAGAGGTCATTCTCTATGTAGCAGTAGCTGGGATTGGAACATTTACGACCCCAAGCTATGAGTTAAGTGTAGCAAACAAAATTGCTAAAATGCTTATCATGATTTTGACTGCAGCGTTTCATGGCCCCGGATTTGTGATAGGTTGCACCCTTTTGTTTATCTTTCTTATCAATATGCGTGCCCTTAACACACCGTATTTATGGCCATTCCTCCCATTTGAACCAAAAGGATTTATGCAGATTTTATTCCGTAGAGCTGTTCCAGGGTCAATTTTAAGACCAAGCATTGTTCACCCTAGGGACCGTTATCGTCAGGCGCCAAATAATCAATAGAAAATAGATAATTGCAGATTTTTCTGAGTTGTGCTAAAGTATGTTTAATTAAATGAAGGATTATGAAATAAATAGGCAGCATCTTTCGCGGATTCTGTCTATTTATTTATTATCTTTTAGGATTGTCTACATAGACTGTAGTGAGTCGTAACGGAGAGAGGGAATCGGGTATGTATTTTTACGGTACAACAGGAATTAATAATCAAGGACATTTGGAAATTGGCGGAGTGGATACTGTTCAATTAGCTAAAGAATTTGGTACACCACTATATGTTTATGATGTAGCTTTAATTAGAGAAAGAGCGCGAGGCTTTAAAAAGGCGTTTGAAGAGCAAAATGTTAAGGCTCAAGTTGCCTATGCCAGTAAAGCGTTCTCAACTGTGGCAATGGTACAATTGGCAGAAGAAGAGGGGCTATCTCTTGATGTTGTTTCAGGCGGTGAATTGTATACAGCAATAGCTGCAGGATTTAATCCTGCGAAAATACATTTCCATGGTAATAATAAAAGTAGAGAAGAATTAGAAATGGCTATTGATCACCAAATTGGCTGTATTGTAGTAGATAATTTCTTTGAAATCGAACTTTTAAAAACAATTTGTCAAGAGAAGAATGCAAAGGTAAATATATTGCTAAGAGTGACACCAGGTATTGAAGCCCATACACATGATTATATATTAACTGGCCAGGAAGATTCTAAATTTGGCTTTGATCTACAAAATGGGCAAGCAGAAAAGGCACTGAAAATAGTCCTTAAAGAGAACCAGTTTAATGTTCTAGGGCTTCATTGTCATATTGGGTCGCAAATTTTTGAAACGACTGGATTTTTACTAGCTGCCCAAAAAATTGTTAGCAAATTAGCTGAATGGAGAGATCAGTTCTCCTTTGAAGCAAAGGTTCTTAATTTGGGTGGCGGATTTGGCATTCGATATACAAAAGAAGACGAGCCCATTCAACCATCCCAATATGTTAGTGAAATAATTAAAGAGGTAAAAAGCTTGACTAACCAATTATCGTTAAAAATGCCGGAAATTTGGATTGAACCAGGTCGGTCACTTGTAGGAGATGCTGGAATAACCTTGTACAAAACAGGATCTTCCAAAGAGGTTCCGGGCGTACGAAAATACCTTGCTGTTGACGGTGGCATGAGTGATAACATTCGTCCTTCGCTTTATCAGGCAAAATATGAGGCTATTTTGGCAAACCGTCCGCTTGCTCCAGTAAACGAAACAGTATCGATCGCCGGAAAATGTTGCGAATCAGGAGATATGTTAATATGGGACCTTCCATTGCCTGAGCCTGGAAATGATGATATTTTAGCTGTATTTTGTACAGGAGCTTATGGGTACTCAATGGCGAATAACTACAATCGAATTCCACGCCCAGCAGTCGTATTCGCTGAAAACGGTCAAGCTACCCTTGTTGTAAAAAGAGAGACATACGAAGACATTGTAAGACTTGATCTACCATTAACATAAAAGCTGCCGTAGTTACGGCAGCTTATTATATTAAGATGAAAAAATAGCTTTTATTGTATCGATAAGCCAAATGAAAAATTGTTTTATTTTCTCTAAAAATCCTTGTCCTTCTTCCGATTTTAGGAAATTCGAAATACGGTCTTTTGCTTTATTTAATTGGTCGCTAACCTGATTCCAATCAATATCTAAACCCTTAATTTTATTAAATAAATCAATAAGCCTTTGCATTTGTTCTTCCGTAAGGGTAACGTTTAATTCTTTTGCTTCTTGCTCAATAATTTTCCGTAATTCCTCGTCATTTTTCGGTTTATTCTTAGCAATTTCCTCTTTGATTTTTGCCATCAATGCGGCAGCGTTTTCGTTTCCGATGCTGTCACCAAGTTTTGCGGTTTCAACCATTTCCTGATTGGCAGCTTGTTTCACCTCTTCAGGAATTGTTTCATCAGCAGAAATTTCATATGCTTTAATAATCCCTGTAAGAGCAGCAGTACCAGAAACGGTTACGGGAGCGGTTATATAAATGTTTGCATCTTTTACACCAGCAGTGATGAGAGCATTGACATACATTTCGTCTGTTACCCAATTTATATTTTTGGTTTTTACGGTTATTCCTGATCCTTTAGATGCTGCTGTAATGGCAGAGGATGAAATGGCTTTCGTTCCAATTAAAGATTTGGCTATATATTTTCCTAGATATTGGTGCTCTTCTTGGTTTGTTACTGTTACAATTTGCACATCTTGAGGTGCACCCATTTCCTTTAATAAATTTGTTTTTTGTTCCTCTGTTAAATTCTCACCTAAAGTGACAATCATATCTCCTTCGGCCATGTCGGCAAAACTTCGAACAGGAAGAGCAAATAAAATAATGGTCATCAAAAGTATTGTTAATTTTTTCATAATTACCTCCTAAATCATTCGTATCATCCACTTAGTGAAAAGAATTTCTCTTCATTAATATAACCGATTTCATTAATATTAACGTGAAAAAACATCTAGAAGTTTCATAGAAAAATGGATTTTATAAAATAGCTATTGGATTACATGGATTATTTTTGTCATTTAGTGTAGAATGTTGCTTATGATAAATTCGCTAGCGGGGGAATTTTTTCATGAAGAAAAATAACTGGGTACTGTTTGGCATATTAATCGGATGTGCAGTATTATGGGGGATTATTTACTGGATTTTTATTGGGCCTAACCAATCATAATATTTTCATTGATGATTTTCAATTATTTATGTATGATGAAGAATATTGAAACATTTATTTTTACTTAACATATGATAAATAAATGTTTTTTCATCAGATTAATAAATTCATTTCGAAGAGTAAACTTCGGTTCATTTCATATAATGAGGGATTAAAATGTTAATTCGTTATAAGAAAACATTTGAAAAAATTGCAATGGGATTAATGTCTTTTATGCCTAATGAAAAGGATTTAAAGAAACTCCAGCAAACAATGAAAGAATACGAAACAGAAGAGAATAGACAGCTTTTTCTATGGAAAGAAGATGATATTATAGGTTTGCTTGGTGTTCTCTTTCATCAGGAATCAAATTCCTTAGAAATACAACATATATCCGTAAATCCATCCCATCGTTCTCAAGGGGTAGGAAAAAGAATGGTAAAGGCATTAAAAGATATGTATCCAGATAAAGAAATTATTGCTAATAATGATACTGCCCCATTTGTTGAAAAATGTGATATTTGCTAAAAAAGACAGCGGGTTAATTGTTTTCGCTGTCTCTTTTTGCTTTTATGGCCCTGTTTCTTTCTTTTATGACATTGGTTCGGTCACGTAATTGATGGCGGTGAATGAGATGGATATTATTGAGATCACTTTCCTTTCCCCACACAAATCCGTTCCGTGCACAAGCGATTTCACATAAGTTCATTAAATGAGGGTCAATGATAGGTAAGTCAAAGCTAATGTATTTTCTTCCTTTTTCGATAGACTGTAAACGATTCTTTAAGATGTCAATAAGAGCTTTTTCATTCAATCCTAACTTACTTACTAAGTGACCTTGGTGCTGAAAAATATTTATAGCCTTTTCGATCGTTTTTTGTGCTCCGCTAAAATTACCACGACGGTGATGATATTGGGAAACAGCCAATAATATCAAACCAACCCAAATCGATTGTTTGTTTCTAGGTTCTATCTTTTTCCAATAATCTTCAAGTATTTCATGGCATTCAAAATAATCTCGATCACCATGAAAGTGGGTTAAAAATTGGATATATTCTTCAGGGTACAAACAATCCCTCCTGACATTCGTGATAAATTTCATTTTATCATAACAGTACATCAAAAAGTGATAGTATTGCATCTTATATCACTATATCTTCTTACTTTTTTATTGGACAACATAAATGAATCCACTATACTAGTAATAGTCGTTTTTGATAAGAAAGAAAATTTATTATGTTGGAATTTAAGAATGGTCAAGAGTAAGCGCCCTTGGCGAAGTGACGCCTTACTTAACGCGTTACGATCATTCAATATGGATTTGTCCATGGATAATCTTGTTTCCATTCTCAGTTGTAGTGATCCAGGTCATCATTTACAGATGATCAGGACGCTTTACTTGTAAATCTTTTTATATTTATAGAATTTTGGTGATTTAAATGCCATATCAGGTGAAAATTGAAGCGTTTGAAGGTCCCCTTGATTTGCTGCTTCATTTAATTAATCGTCTTGAAATAGATATTTATGATATTCCAGTAGCTCAAATTACTGAACAATATTTAATGTATATAAAGACTATGAAGGATTTAAAACTCGATGTTGCAAGTGAATATTTGGTTATGGCTGCAACCCTTTTGGCTATTAAGAGTAAAATGCTTCTTCCGAAACATGAAGAAAACGATCACGATGATGAGGTGGAATTATCTTTTGAGGAAGACCCAAGGGATGAGCTTGTTGAACGGTTGATTGAGTATCGAAAATTTAAAGAGGCAGCACAGGAGTTAAAATTAAAAGAAGAAGAGCGAGGGCTCATGTATACGAAACCACCTAGCGATCTTTCGGGTTTTGCTAAGGACATAAACTCCACCCGAACAGAGTTAAACGTTTCTCTCTATGATATGCTTGCTGCTTATCAAAAACTGATGAGAAGAAAAAAAATGCAGCGTCCGATGAAGACGAAAATTACAAGGCAAGAAATTTCAATTGAGACAAGGATGTCAGAGATATTAGATGAATTAAAAGAACAAAAAGGCCGAAAGAACTTTTTTGATTTATTCCCGTATCCATCAAAAGATCATATTGTTGTAACCTTTTTAGCTGTTCTTGAACTGATCAAGAGAAAAGAAATTGATGCCCATCAACAAGAGAATTTTGGAGATATTTATATTGTAGCAGTTAAGGGAGGAGAAGATGCCATTGGAAATAATTAATTGGACAAGCATCCTTGAAAGTCTGTTATTTGCGGCCGGAGATGAAGGGCTTTCTCTTAAACAAATTGTCGAAGTTATGGATGTTGATGAACTTAAGGCACGAGAAATAATAGATGAATTAAAGCAAGAATATGAAAGTAAGAATAGAGGAATTATGCTTGTACAGCTAGCTGATACATATCAGCTTGCAACAAAGAAAGAAAATGCAAATTATCTGAAGAAACTAGTGGAATCCCCTCAGACATCTACATTATCACAAGCAGCATTAGAAACTTTAGCTATTATTGCTTACAGGCAGCCAATAACCCGAGTGGAAATTGAAGAAATTCGTGGTGTCAAGACGGAAAGGCCGATTAATACATTAATCGCAAAAGCTTTGATTAAAGAAGTCGGACGTGCAGAAGGAACAGGAAGAGCATACTTGTATGGTACAACGAAAGAATTTCTTGACTATTTTGGGTTAAAAAGTTTAGAGGAGCTTCCAGCGCTTTCGGAGAATGAGGAAGAAGAATTTATTCAAGAGGAAGCTGATTTGTTTTTTGAGAAATTTCAAGAAACGATAAACTCCTAAAAATCGGCTATTTGGCAAAATTTATGCTAAAATAGATGTTGAACAACTTCGTCTAACATCAACAGCTTAAAGTGATAGTCATATAATAAGGAGCGGGATTGGATTGCAAGTTTTAAAGTGCAGGGGATATGAATTAGAGAAACAAAAATCCAATACATCAGAAGATTTTTTTAACCGAAGTGAGATTACCTTTGTAGATGATGGGAAAGAAAGAACACTTCATGTTCTGTATCTAAGATATTTTGATGAAATCTTCCAAGAATTTACTCCGTTTGAACAGGACCCTATATTTTCAGGCTCAGGATATGAAGTACATTTTAAAGATATAGTTGCCCTTGTTTGTTTATTAAAAAATCCGGGACTACGAGAGAGAAAACGATTATATATTAATTCAAAGTACGAATTTGCTTCCTATTTTCAAAATATTCATTTTGATAAACTTAGAGAAATATTTGAATCTCTACATCAAAAGAACAGCTATGATTTACGTTCGCCGTTAGAGTTTATTCTACAGACAAATTAACGAACAGTCTTGTTTCGTTGGAGCTATAAGTCAAAAATCCTGGAGGGAATTAAACATGGGCAATTCATTGGTTCAAACACAATTAAATGATGTGAAGGAATTTTTAACCCAAACAGTTACAGTACTAGAGAATTTTTTAAATGAAACAACCATTTCACAACTTAATGTTTCAAATGATGAGGAACATACGTATATTAAAATGATTTTTTCAAATTTAAGGAAGCTTGCTGTTTATAGTGAAGAAGGATTAGAAGCATGTTCTGTTATTTTACAAAGTGAACCTTTCCAAAAACCTGCAGCTGAGAAAACGTTATACAAAATCTATCATCAATGTATTGAAGAGTTTTTCTCACCGAAAAATGATGCCTGGTATGAAGACAGCCGATCGGCTTATACTGGAAAAAACTCAATAAAGTTTTATCATAGTGTTCCTGAAAGTATATCTAAGTTGGTAAAAAGTTTAGAAGCTGATTTTCAACGGATTCGTGAAGAACTAGAATATTATGAAACGGATTATCGTACAAAAATGATTCAATCAAAATAGGCATTTCAGACTGTCCAAATTCATGGGCAGTCTTCATTTTTGTTCTAAAGTTGCTTTTTTCCTTCATACCATATAGGAGGATATAAATTCCTATAATGGAAAGAGGGATAAGATGAATCGGTTTAGAGACTATGTAAATGAACTATTTAAATGGAATCAGGAAATGCGCCAGTTTCTAACCTCAGAAAATGTAGGACAAAACTCTGAATTATGGGAAAGCTTAAATGAATTTACGAAGTTAATTGAAAACACGAACCGTGAATTATCTGATGAAGAAATCCTTGGGCTGCAGGCTAAAGCAGAACAAATACATGAGCAAATGGAATTATATTTTCAAAGAAAGTACCAAGGGCAGGCTGAAGCAGGAGGGAATCAACGAGTACCACTAGGCGGCCATAAGCTTCCTGCACTGCCATATTCATATGATGCATTAGAACCGTATATATCGGCAGAAATTATGAGACTGCACCATGATAAACATCATCGCTCCTATGTAGAAGGGTTAAACAAAGCAGAGTTAAATTTAAAGCAAGCAAGAGAAAGAAATGATTACTCATTGGTTAAGCATTGGTCAAGAGAGCTTGCCTTTCATGGATCTGGCCACTATCTTCATTCAATTTTTTGGAATAATATGAGTCCAAATGGTGGAGGGGCCCCAAAAGGGATGTTGAGGGATGAAATAAACCGCTATTTTGGAAGTTTTCAAACTTTTAAAAAACACTTTTCTGAGGCGGCAAAACAAGTGGAAGGAGTGGGTTGGTCGATTTTGGTATGGTCTCCTAGAGCAAAGCATTTAGAGATTCTTCAATCAGAACGACATATGCTGCTGACACAATGGGATACCCTTCCCCTTCTCGTGCTCGATGTATGGGAACACGCCTATTATCTTCAATATAAAAATAATCGAGCTGATTATGTAGAGAATTGGTGGAATATTGTTAATTGGGATGATGTAGAAAGAAGATTTGAAAGGGCAAGAGATTTAACCCTATTATAAGGTTTCGTAAACACGCAATCCATTAAGGATTGCTGTTTTTTTGTCATATGATAACTTGTCCTGCATAAACTTTTATTAAATTAAGAGGGGGACGAGGTATATCTATGAAAAAAAACAGGAAATGGGTTATTCTTGCCCTCATGGTCACATTATTGGTTGCAAACATTCCTAAAAGAGCGGAGGCCTCCGTTTCGGTTAGTGCCGTGAGTGCTATCCTTATGGAACAAGTATCTGGTCGTGTCCTCTTCGAGAAAGATGCACATACCAAAAGAAGAATAGCTAGTATTACGAAAATCATGACCGCTATTCTAGCTATAGAATCTGGGAAAATGCAACAATATGTTACAGTTAGCGAAAATGCTGTCCGTACGGAAGGATCCTCTGTTTATCTTAAACCGGGTGAGAAAATTAAACTAGAGGATTTAGTGTATGGCTTGATGCTTAGGTCAGGTAATGATGCTGCTGTAGCTATTGCCGAATATGTTGGGGGGAGCATAGATGGTTTTGTTTATTTAATGAATCAGAAAGCGCAGGAAATTGGCATGCATAATACCCATTTTGCCAATCCACATGGACTGGATGATCATGAGGATCATTACTCAACCGCATATGATATGGCCATTCTCACTCGTTATGCCATGCAAAATAAAACATATCAAAAAATTAGCGGCACAAAAGTACATCGCGCTCCGAATCCAGATGAAGAATGGGATCGTGTTTGGAAAAACAAAAACCGTTTGCTTTCCAAATATAAATATGCAACAGGGGGAAAAACGGGTTTTACAAAACGAGCAAAAAGGACACTAGTTTCTACGGCGGGAAAAGGAGATATGAGCCTAATTGCCGTCACATTAAATGCATCGGATGACTGGAATGATCATATTGCTATGTATGAATATGGGTTTAAAAACTTCGATATGGTAGAAGTTCTATCAGAAGGAAAAATTGACCTAGGCAAAAATAAATATTATAAAAATCACCTGATATTAAAGAAATCGATAATTTATCCTGCTACAAAGGAAGAAATGGATTTATTCTCTATTAAATACAAACTGAAAAAATTGGATAAAAGATCAGAGGATTCAGGGAAGGTAGAACAAAAAGTCGGAAAGGCTATTGTATATTTGGATGGTAAAGCCATAAAGGAAACCCCAATTTATTATTACAATAATACGCAAAAGAAAAAAGGTTTCTTTGAAAATATGAAAAATATATTTTTTTCTATAGTTGGTGTGAATGCAAATGGTTAACTATATATGGGTTTTTATGACAGTTGTTGGCATTGTTTTTGCTCTTTTCAATGGGACCATGGAGGAAGTAAATAAGGCAGTTTTCGAAGGAGCGAAAGAAGCTGTCACACTTTGTATTGGATTGATTAGTGTTCTAGTATTTTGGCTAGGAATGATGAGAATTGCTGAAGAATCTGGGCTTCTAGAAAAACTAGCAAAAGTTTTTCGTCCACTCGTATCAAGATTGTTCCCTGAAGTACCGAACAATCATCCAGCTATGGGATATATGTTGTCCAATATGATTTCAAATATGTTTGGCCTAGGAAATGCGGCGACGCCACTAGGCATTAAGGCAATGGAGGAATTGAAAAAATTAAATGGAGGAAAAAATGAAGCTTCAAGGTCCATGGTTACCTTTTTAGCGATTAACACAGCCAGTATTACTATTCTCCCGACCACAGTGATCTCGATCAGAATGACCCATCATTCTACAAGCCCTACCGAAATTGTCGTTCCAACCATCATTGCAACTATCCTTTCGGCAATAGGGGCAGTATTAATTGACCGTTATTTTTATTATCGCAAAAGCCGAAAAGGATGAGGATGAATGGAATTTATTGCGGGTTTATCATTAACATTTATACCATTATTAATAGGTTTTATTTTGATATATGGTACGATAAAGCAAGTACCAACTTACGAAAGCTTTGTAGAAGGTGGTAGAGAAGGAATTAAAATTGCTGTATCCATTATTCCATTTCTTGTTGGAATGCTTGTGTCGATTTCTATTTTTCGTGCATCTGGAGCATTAGAAGCATTAATGAATTGGATACGCCCCTTTATGAAAATGATAGGTGTACCAGCTGAAATTGTCCCTCTACTAATTATTAGGCCAATTTCAGGAACAGCAGCACTTGGTATGACAAGTGACTTGATTGCAGTATATGGTCCTGACTCTTTCATCGGAAGGCTAGCTTCTGTTCTCCAAGGGAGTACGGATACTACCTTTTATGTCTTAACAGTATATTTTGGTGCAGTTGGAATTAAAAAAATGGGAGATGCATTAAAGGTAGGACTATTAGCAGATGTTGTCGGAATTATTGTGGCCATCTTGGTTGTTGCATTGGTTTTTGGAACAAAATAGTTGGAATATCGAGTGAACCAGGTTCTATTTTTGAGAGCCTGTTTTTTTTTGCATTGTTCCAAAAGCTTCTTTAACTTTGAAAAGTAATGAATTTATGTCATAATTCAGGTGGTAGAAGAAAACAAATGATTTTTTTAGGAAAAACTCTAATAGCTTATAGTTTATTTACAACATTTGAAGAGTTTCGAGGTGGAATGAATGGAAAGATTACAAAAAGTTATTGCCCGCGCGGGTATTGCTTCCCGAAGAAAAGCGGAAGAACTGATAAAAGAAGGGAAAGTGAGAGTCAATGGCGAGGTAGTAACCGAGCTTGGGACAAAGGTAACTCCGTCCGATAAAGTAGAAGTGAATGGAATTCCTATAGAGAAAGAAGAACCAGTGTATTTTCTCTTATATAAACCAAGAGGTGTTATTTCTAGTGTAAGTGATGATAAAGGAAGAAAAGTAGTAACCGATTTCTTTCCTGAAGTAAAAGAAAGAATTTTTCCAATCGGTCGACTTGACTATGATACCTCTGGCCTGCTCTTGTTAACGAATGATGGCGAGTTTGCCAATTTACTTATGCATCCAAGAAATGAAATTGAAAAGGTATATGTAGCTAAAGTAAAAGGTATCCCATTGAGAGAAAAGCTTAAGAAATTGGAAAAAGGAATATGGCTTGATGATGGAAAAACAGCCCCAGCTAAAGTTAAATTGCTGTCAGCCGATAGGAAAAAACAAACCGCTATTATTGAAATCACAATACATGAAGGACGGAATCGTCAAGTAAGAAGAATGTTTGAAGCAATTGGCCATGAAGTCATAAAGTTAAAGCGCGAACGATATGGTTTTTTAACAATGAACGGATTAAAGGCCGGTGAAGCAAGAGAGCTTACACCCCATGAAGTAAAACAATTAAGGGCAGCTGCATTAAATTCATCCCAAAAAAATTCATAAAAACGTCACAATTACGGAAGTTGTTTCATGTTAATACAAAAAAGTTAAATGATATAATTTAGACTATCTGTGTTCCAGTTTCATAGGGGGGTTACATATGAAAAAACGGCGTTTGGTTACAAGAACAATCATATTACTTGTTCTTGGTGCTGCCGTTGTATATACGTTATATGCAAACTTTACAAAAGATTCAAGACTAAAGGTAGATGTTGGGGATCAGGCACCGGACTTTGTATTAGTAGATATGGATGGCAATAAACATCAATTGTCTGATTACCGCGGACAAGGAGTATTTTTAAACTTTTGGGGAACTTGGTGCCCTCCTTGCAAAAAAGAAATGCCATATATCAATAATCAATATAACCAATTTAAAGACCAAGGTGTTCAAGTGTTATCTGTTGATATTCAAGAATCTGAACTGGTAGTTAATCAATTTGCGGAGCAGTATAAACTCGATTTTCCTATTATGATTGATAAAGATAAAGAAGTTATGACTGCGTATGGTGTCGATGTACTACCGGCAACATTTTTGATTGATAAAAATGGAAAAGTTGTGAAATATCATACTGGGGAACTTACTGAAGATAAAGTAAGGGAATTTATGGAGAGTATTAAACCTTAGGTGAAATAGGGAGTTTTTATGATGAAAGATGTAAAATGCGAATGTGGTCATGTCAATCCACATGGCACCGTATTATGTGAAGCTTGCGGAAAGGTGCTGGATGAACAAGAGGCCAATAAAAGTAAATTATTGGATATGCGTTATGAAGGTAGTGCTCGCAGGTCACAAACGTATAATAAAACAGTTATTGATAAAATTTGGAACTTTTTTTCATCTGTAAAGGTTGGCGTTTGGCTGATTGTCATTACATTAATCGCTTCTATAATAGGAACAATTTTTCCACAGGAAATGTATATTAACTTGCCGCCAGAAGTTTACTATGAGCAAGAACATGGATGGGTTGGGAAACTATATTATCAGTTAGGATTCCATGATTTGTATAGTTCTTGGTGGTATTTATTACTAATTGCTATGATTGGAATTTCCCTCGTTATATGCAGTCTTGATAGGGTTGTTCCTCTTTATAAGGCATTAAAAGCGCAAAGCGTTACGAGAAATGAAGTTTTTTTGAAACGTCAGCGTCTTTTTAGTGCCAGTTCAAATATTTCAGAACATGATATTGAGAAAATTAAAGATCATTTAAAACTAAAACGTTATCATATTCGGGAAGAGAATGGTGATCTATTAGCAGAAAAAGGGCGCTTTTCTCGCTGGGGTCCCTATGTAAACCATGTCGGATTAATCATTTTTCTTATTGGCGGAATGCTTCGTTTCATACCGGGAATGTATGTATATGAAAATTTATGGGTGAAAGAAGGAGAAACCGCCTTAATTCCTGAAACGGATGGGAAATACTATTTGAAAAATAACGAATTTATATTGGAGCATTATGATAAGGAAAAAGATCGTACCTTTGAACAAGCCATTGACCGTGCTGGTAAGGTTGTAAAAAATTATCAATCCAACGTTGTTCTATATAAGGAGAAAGGCGAGAGTTTACCAGGGGAGAAACCTGAGCTTCAAAAAATTAAGGAGTATAAAGTAAAAGTCAATTTACCATTGAAATTTGAAGGCTATTCTATTTACCAATCCTCTTATAGAAGTGAGCTTATTACCATGACATTCTCTTTAGTAAAAAAGGACTCATCACAATCTTTTGGAGATATAAGCATTGACCTTAAAAATCCAAAAAAGGAGTATAATCTTGGTAATGGTTATTCAGTAAAGATTATTAACTATTTCCCTGATTTTGAGTTTGATGAAAATGGAGAGCCGATCACGAAATCAAGAGTTCCCAATAACCCTGCATTTGTTTTTCGTATGATTTCACCTGAAAAGCCGGAAGGTGAGACAAGTTTTGTTGCGATTCAACAAACCATTGAGCCTCCAGGTGAAAACACCTATAAAATGGCATTTAAAGGAATTGATACACAAGAGGTTTCTGGATTTACCGTTAGTAAAGACTCAACATTATGGGTTATTATACTTGGTGGAATTATTTTTATGATTGGTGTTATTCAAGGTTCTTATTGGAATCATCGTCGGATTTGGGTACAAAGGAAAAACGGTCAGATTTGGCTCGCAGCCCATACGAACAAAAACTGGTATGGCTTGAAACGGGAATTAGAATTTGTCCTTGCTGATACGAAGTTAACGTTCCCAATAGATCAACTTCAAGGGGAACATGAGGAGAAGGAGGAAGCTTAGTTGGTAGAAATCAGTGGTAATCTGCTGTTTATAGCATTCATACTATATTTAATAGCGACCTTATTTTTTGGTGGTTCGATTAAAGCTAAAAAAGAGATTAATAAGAAGAATGGGACAAATAGTTGGGGGAAAATCGCAGTATGTTTAACAATAATGGGTTTTATCTCTCAATTAGGTTATTTTATAACTAGATGGATTGCTGCTGGACATGCACCAGTTAGTAATATGTTTGAATTTACAACATTCTTTGGTATGGCGCTTGTTGGAGCTTTTATAGTTATTTATTTTATATACCGGTCTACTTTACTTGGATTATTTACCATGCCAGTTGCTATCTTAGTCATTGCCTACGCAAGTATGTTTCCTAGGGAAATTACACCTTTGATTCCTGCATTACAAAGTTATTGGCTTAATATTCATGTAACGACCGCAGCAATTGGTGAAGCTATTTTAGCCATTAGCTTCGCGGCAGGTCTTATTTATCTAGTCAAGGCGATTGACCAGACGAAATCGAACAAACAGACATTTTGGCTGGAAACTGTTATGTTTTCATTAGTTACCGTACTTGGTTTTGTCGTAGTTACGACAATATTTTCTATCGCAGGGTATGAAGAGAAATTTACTTGGGTTGATAAACATGGTCAAGAAGCAGTCATGGAATATACAATGCCTGCCATCACAGGTCCAAATGAAGGAGAATTATTGACAAAGGATGGATTTAATCCTCTAGTTGAAATGCCAGCTTACATTAATGCAAAAAAATTAAATACGGTTATTTGGTCTTTTCTAGGTGGTCTCGTTCTTTATGGTCTCATTAGGCTTGTGATTAGAAAGCGAATTTCAGCAGCACTACAGCCATTTGTGAAAAATATAAAGTTGGATCTCGTAGATGAGATCAGTTATCGATCCGTATTAATTGGATTTCCAGTGTTTACCCTTGGAGCCTTAATATTTGCAATGATTTGGGCACAAATAGCTTGGTCTAGGTTCTGGGGTTGGGATCCAAAAGAGGTATGGGCGTTAATTACATGGTTATTTTATGCTGCTTTTATGCATCTGCGTTTAT
Organism: Neobacillus sedimentimangrovi; assembly: GCF_010614825.1. Taxonomy (NCBI): domain Bacteria; kingdom Bacillati; phylum Bacillota; class Bacilli; order Caryophanales; family Bacillaceae; genus Neobacillus; species Neobacillus sedimentimangrovi. The sequence goes on along the minus strand of NZ_JAAFZF010000041.1, from coordinate 3,372 downwards.
CTAGAGGATGGCATGGTGAAAAATCTGCATGGCTCGCTGTTATTGGATTTGTTATCATTATGTTCAATTTAGTCGCAGTAAACCTTGTAATCGCCGGTCTCCACTCCTATGCTGGTTCATAAGAAGTGTAGTTTGGAACAAATATAAGCCTTCACTTTGAAAAAGTGAGGGCTTTTTATCAAATGAAGAGCGATGATTTTGTCAAATTTTTGCCACTTTTTAAGGCATTATTTAACTTGGAACTTATAGCAAAATGAAAGGGTATTTTGTAAAATAAACACCATGGGGGGATTGTGAATGGCAAAAGACGTAAAAATTTTAGTAGTCGATGATGAAGAACGGATTCGACGTTTATTAAAAATGTATTTAGAACGGGAAGATTATACTATTGACGAAGCAGCAGATGGAAATGAGGCTCTTTTAAAGGCATTAACTAATGATTATGATGTCATTTTGCTAGATTTAATGATGCCTGGCAAAGATGGGATTGAGGTATGCCGTGAATTAAGGGAGAGAAAAACAACTCCAGTTATTATGTTAACTGCAAAAGGTGAAGAGGTTAACCGGGTACAAGGATTTGAGGTTGGAACTGATGATTATATTGTAAAGCCGTTTAGCCCTCGTGAAGTAGTATTACGTGTGAAAGCCTTGCTTAGGAGATCAGCACACCCTATCTTCATACAAAAGGAAACACCAACAAAGGATATCCTTGTATTCCCACATTTAACAATTGATAATGATGCACATAGGGTGACTGCGGATGGAAAAGAAGTAAACTTGACTCCTAAAGAATATGAATTATTATATTTTCTAGCCAAGGCGCCTGATAAGGTCTTTGATCGGGAACAATTGTTGAAAGAAGTATGGCATTATGAATTTTTTGGTGATCTTCGGACAGTTGATACACATGTCAAACGTCTTCGGGAAAAATTAAATAAAGTATCCGAACAAGCAGCAAGAATGATTGTAACTGTTTGGGGTATAGGATACAAATTCGAGGTAAATAATGAATGACCTTTTTGCGAAGTGTTGTAGGTAAACTTTGGATTACAATTATTTTATTAGTATCATTTGTACTCTTTATATTAACAGTCATGCTTCTGGAGTTTTTTCAAAATCACAATCTCGTAGAAACGAGGAAGGAATTAACGAGAACGGCCGAAATAATAGCTGGAGTTTTTGAAAATCATACAAATGAAGAGTTACCAGTGGCATTAGAAATTGCTTGGGAAATTATCGATGATGTCACTAAAGTGGTGGTTGTAAAAAATAACAATGAAGTGTATTACTCTCCAAACACCGAAAATAAGCAGAAATTATCAATAGAATATATTCAAAGTGACCCGGAATTGTCAAAAGTATTTAGTGAAAATATTGCTGTTGAAAAAATTTCAAATCTTTCATCAAAAAATAAAGAGCATGGTTCCAATTATTCGATTATAGGAGTCCCGATGGATCTCCCTGGAAACGAGAGTGGCGCTGTTTTTATTTATCAATCATTGGAGGTCATGCAGGAAACATCAAGGGAGACGACCAAATTTATTCTGCTTGTGGCAGGAGTCGCTATTATATTAACAACTATTTTTGCTTTCTTTTTATCAACAAGAATTACAGCTCCTTTAAGAAAAATGCGTGAGGCTGCATTTGAGGTGGCGAGAGGAAAATTTGATACGAAGGTACCTATTCTTACACATGATGAAATTGGGGAGCTAGCGACAGCCTTTAATCAAATGGGAAGGCAGTTAAAATTTAATATGAATGCACTTAGTCAGGAAAAGGAACAGCTTTCCAGTATTTTAAGCAGTATGGCTGACGGAGTGATTACCTTTAATAGGGATGGAACTATTCTAGTTACCAATCCACCTGCTGATCGGTTTCTTCAATATTGGTATTATGAAAAGGGAGATATTGATTCAAATCTGGAAGGACTTCCATCTCAAGTAATGGAGTTATTCCAGAAAGCAGTGGATACAGAGAAGGAACAGGCAGGTGAAATCTCTCTTCAAGGCCGCCATTGGGTTATTCTCGTCAGCCCGCTCTATAGTAACAAATTTATCCGCGGTGCTGTTGCTGTCTTAAGGGATATGACAGAAGAAAGACGATTGGAAAAAATGAGGAAAGATTTCATTGCTAATGTGTCACACGAATTAAGGACTCCTATTTCAATGTTACAAGGATATAGTGAGGCAATTGTGGATGATATTGCAGAATCACAGGAAGAAAAGAAAGAAATGGCTAAGGTTATTTATGATGAATCATTGAGAATGGGAAGACTGGTAAATGAACTTCTTGATTTGGCTCGGATGGAAGCAGGGCATATTCAATTAAAGCTTGAAGAAGTAAACCTCACATCCTTCATTAATCGAATTATTCACAAATTTCAGGGTCTAGCAAAAGATAATGGCATCCAACTCCGTACTGAAATGGAAAATGACTTGCCAGCTTTCTGGATGGATCCAGACCGAATTGAACAGGTGCTTACCAATTTAATCGATAATGCGATTAGACACACACCAGCAGATGGTTCTGTTACATTAAAAGTTACTTTAGAAGACAAAGGGCTACGAATGGAAGTAAAGGATTCTGGTTCAGGGATACCGGAGGAGGATTTGCCGTTTATTTTTGAGAGATTTTATAAAGCTGATAAAGCGCGAACAAGAGGACGATCCGGTACAGGGCTTGGACTGGCCATCGCTAAAAATATTATTGATGCCCATCATGGAAGCATAAATGTTCACAGTAAATTGGGGCAAGGAACGACATTTTCCTTCTTGATTCCGCGAAAATCGTAAAATCAACTGATAATTTCCCGATTAATTTTGATCCATGCGAAACATTTTCAATCGTGAAAAACTCATCCATATTTGGGTGAGTTTTCTTTATGTGCGCCCGGCATGGGTGTAGTCTATAGGGTGAAAGTCCCGAGCCATGAAGGCAGTAGTAATGGTTAGTGGAAATGCTAATTTAACTATGTACAAAAATGATTGTTTAAAGCTATATAGCTTCTCTCATTGCCTTAGGGCAACTTTACATGGAGAGGCGGGCATGATAGCTTTGTTAGGCGGAGCCAGCTATTGATATTGCTGGCTTCTTGGCTCGTAAGTCATGCCCGTAGAGGCTCCATGTCAAGTTATTACTATCCACCACTTAATAACATAATTATCCATAAAATCATTTTTGTACATCACTATACAATCAAAATTGTGCATTCTTATTTTGACATTTACAGGTTAGCTTAGCGCAAAGGTGTCCGTGGTGACATGGAATCTGAAGGAAGCGGGCGGCAAACCTCCGGTCTGAGGAACACGAACTTCATATAAGGCTAGGTACCACTGGATGAGTCTGCATAACAAGACAAAGTCCTTACTGCCG
>NZ_JAAFZF010000040.1:0-31296 GCF_010614825.1 Neobacillus sedimentimangrovi | reverse complement strand
GACGGACGGGTAAGGGCTTGTAGGTTCCTTCTCTCAACGACTGTCGAATGGAGTCCCAATTTTCGTAGAGGTGTCTTCGTAGGTCTTTTACGGACATGCCATCTACTCCGTGACTTCCTTTATTCTGATCGACTCGTTTAAATGCCGCCAGGAGATTTTCCCGTGACAAAACCATTTCCATCAACATTGATATCCTCTCCACGTGAACGAATTCCTCTATTTGTGCCATCTTTTGCTCCACCCTCTTGAAGTCCCCCGTGGAATTCACCACTTCCTTCTTCAAGTAAGTCCTATCGGATTGTCTGCTTCCACACAGAAGATGAACGCCTAGCGATTCGTTCTCCTTAATTGTTCAGTCCTTCCTCTTCCATCTCGAGATTGAAAGAGTACTATGACTTCTGCTGACTTCTGACTGTTCAGCTATCTATCACTAGATAGGTTACCAAGGTTACTTGGCGTGCCAGTCAGACCTCCCCGGGTAAGAATGTAATCTTTCCTTCCATCCATCTGCTTCATTTACTCTGTATCACCTTCGGCAGAAAGGGCTTCGTTTTGATGTGCAAACTCACCCAGTGATACCTAGCCTCATATGAAGTTCGTGTTCCTCAGACCGGAAGTTTGCCGCTCGCTTCCTTCAGATTCCGCGTCACCACGGACACCCTTGCGTTAAGCTAACTGCTACTTCTGCCTTCGCAGCTCGGGACTTTCACCCTATAGATTACACCCATGCCGGGCGCACACAAAAATACCTGCTTTTTCATAAAAAGCAGGTAAATAGGATAAAACCTCTCTCTTTTTTTATTTACCAATTATAGACACTACCTCGGTTCTACAATTAGTTTTATAGCTGTGCGCTCTTCTCCGTCAATTAAAATATCGGTAAATGCAGGAACACAGATCAAATCAACTCCGCTAGGTGCTACAAATCCTCTTGCAATTGCTACTGCCTTTACGGCCTGATTTAATGCACCCGCGCCTATTGCCTGTATTTCTGCTGCCCCTCTTTCACGCAGAACTCCGGCAAGTGCACCAGCTACAGAATTAGGATTAGATTTTGCTGAAACTTTTAATATTTCCATTCCTAGCTCCCCCTTGTAAAATCCCGATTCCGCATGATTATTTCATGAACAAATCAGGTTATAACATTCCACTGCTACTATATTCACATCCTCGTAAACATATTCCAGCTTGGTCAAAAAAAGGAACAGAATGGAGAAAAAAATCAACGTATAAGCCGCTAAGAAGCTTTTGTTCGATCTTTCTTAAAGTCAAAAAAAAAAGAGCAAAATACCTTTGCTCTTACGTGTATAACGGGTGGTCTTCATTAATTAAAATTGTTTCTATATGTTTAGCTAACCCTGTTTTTGAATCCAATTCAATGGCTACAGCACTTAACTGATTTCTCCCTTTCGTAGGGACTTCAAATCGAACAGGTAAGCTCGTTAAGAACCGTTTTAATACTGCCTCCCTGTCCATCCCTAGAATACCGTCATATGGCCCTGTCATGCCTACATCCGTTAAATAAGCCGTACCCCCAGGTAAAATTCTATGGTCGGCGGTTTGAACATGTGTATGGGTTCCGATAACAGCCGATACTTTCCCATCCAAATACCAACCTAGAGCTTGTTTTTCACTTGTTACTTCTGCATGAAAATCAACAAAGATAAATGGGGTTCGCTCCCTTGCTTGAGCAACCAATTCGTCAGCCAATTTAAATGGACAATCAATCGGATTCATAAACGTTCGGCCTTGTAAATTGATGACGGCTAGTTCGAATTCATTCATTTTTACGAAAATAATCCCTTTCCCAGGAGTACCATCTGGAAAATTAGCTGGTCGTACTAAATATTTGGCCTCATCAATAAACTCGAATATTTCACGGTTATCCCAAGCATGATTCCCAAGTGTTATTGCCTGAGCCCCTTGTTCCAAAAATTGCCGATATATTTTTTCCGTAATGCCTCTACCACCAGCAGAATTTTCCCCATTAATAATCGTAAAATGAGGACGATATTTTTCCTTTAGTTTTGGCAAATATTCTTTCACCATATCTCTTCCTGGTGAACCAACAACATCGCCGATAAAAAGTATTTTCATGTTATTCCCTTTCATTTGAAAAATTAACTCATTATAATATTTTATCAATTTATTAATAAAAATTCACATAAAAATAAAGCGGTGCAAACGCACCACTTTATTTTGCATATTCTACAGCCCGTGTTTCACGGATAACTGTTACTTTAATATGTCCCGGATAATCAAGCTCTTCTTCAATCCGCTTGCGAATATCGCGAGCTAATCGATGTGCAGCAAGATCATCAATTGTATCCGGCCTTACAATAATCCGTACTTCACGACCAGCCTGAATGGCAAAAGATTTTTCAACCCCTTCATAGGATTCAGAAATCTCTTCAAGCTTTTCCAGGCGACGGATATAGTTTTCCAATGTTTCACTGCGCGCTCCTGGTCTTGCGGCGGATAATGCATCCGCTGCCGCAACAAGAACAGCAATGATCGATGTTGGAGCTGTATCACCATGATGGGAAGCAATACTATTGATGACAACAGGGTGTTCCTTATATTTCGTAGCAAGTTCAACCCCGATTTCAACATGGCTTCCTTCTACTTCATGGTCAATCGCTTTTCCGATATCATGCAATAGACCTGCACGTCTGGCCAATGTTTCATCCTGTCCAAGCTCGGCGGCAAGCAAACCGGAAAGTTGTGCTACCTCGATTGAATGCTTTAACACATTTTGTCCGTAGCTTGTACGGAATTTCAAACGGCCAAGAATCTTGATAAGGTCTGGATGAAGCCCGTGAACCCCCACTTCAAATGTAGTTTGTTCACCAACTTCGCGGATATGCTCATCCACTTCCCGGCGGGATTTTTCGACCATTTCCTCAATTCTCGCAGGGTGAATGCGCCCATCCTGTACAAGCTTTTCAAGGGCCAAGCGAGCCGTTTCACGACGAATAGGATCGAAACCTGATAGAATAACAGCCTCAGGAGTATCATCAATAATTAGATCAATTCCTGTTAAGGTTTCAAGTGTACGAATGTTTCGTCCTTCACGTCCAATAATTCGGCCCTTCATCTCATCGTTTGGAAGGTTAACAACCGATACAGTTGTCTCTGCTACATGGTCAGCAGCACAGCGCTGGATCGCAAGCGAAAGAATTTCCTTCGCCTTTTTGTCTGCTTCCTCTTTCGCACGATTTTCGCTTTCTTTAATCATCATGGCGGTATCATAAGCAAGTTCTTGCTCGGTCCGCTCAAGAATGATTGCTTTCGCTTCCTCACGAGTTAAGCCTGAAATTCGCTCGAGTTCTGCTTGTTGTGTACGTACCAACTCGTCCACTTTGCTTTCCATCTCTTCAATATGCTGTTGTCTTTGGTTTAGAGAATCATCCTTCTTTTCTAAAAGAATTTCACGCTTATTTAACGTTTCATCCTTTCGATCTAAATTCTCTTCTTTTTGCAGTAAACGGTTTTCTTGTTTTTGCAGTTCATTTCTTCGTTCACGAACCTCACGTTCTGCTTCAGTTCGAAGCTTGTGAATTTCATCCTTTGCTTCTAGCAGAGCTTCCTTTTTAAGCGACTCTGCATCGCGTTTAGCATCTTCTAGAATTTGCTCTGCAGCATTTCTAGCACCTGCAATTTTTGCTTCAGCAATGGATCTACGAATAAAATAGCCAACAACGGCACCGACGATAAGGCCAAGCAAAATGGAGAGGATCGTATTTGGTTCCATCGTTCCACCTCCTCTTGCTATGAACTTTTGTTACATTTTAAGTGTCGGCATGTACATTGTTTAGACTCAACATACAGCAAGCACTAAGGCTTTTTCGCAATAAAATATTACTAAAATGTAAAATATACATGTCCATTGTAAAGGTGGGAATATTGATTGTCAAGGTTTACTCAAAATCCCAGTTTGAAATATTTCGAAAAAACAAATTGTGAGTTATCGGAATTTGTTGTATATTTATTAATATTATCAAATAAATATACAATTATAAAATAGAGCAAAGCCTGACAATAGACTTTGCTCTTAAAATTAATCTAATAACTCGAATTGCTCATCTTCTTCTATCTCAGAAACCGTTTTTATTCCGTCCAAACCATAATGTTCGCGAATTTGTTGAGCTATTTCATTACGGACATCAGGGTTTTCCTTCAAGAAGAGCTTAGCATTTTCACGTCCTTGTCCAAGTCTCTCATCATTATAAGAGTACCATGAACCGCTCTTTTGAATGATATCCAATTCCGAGCCTAAATCGATGATTTCTCCTTCTTTAGATATACCTTCTCCATACATAATATCTACTTCAGCAGTACGGAAAGGAGGAGCTACTTTATTTTTTACCACTTTAATTTTAGTTTTGTTTCCGACCATGTCATTCCCTTGTTTTAACTGCTCTGCACGGCGGACTTCAAGACGGACTGTGGAATAGAACTTCAATGCGCGTCCCCCAGGTGTCGTCTCAGGGTTACCAAACATAACTCCAACCTTTTCACGGATTTGGTTGATAAAGATAGCAATCGTTTTCGATTTATTGATCGCACCTGACAGTTTACGAAGGGCTTGGGACATTAATCGGGCTTGCAATCCAACATGAGAGTCTCCCATTTCTCCTTCGATTTCTGCTTTTGGAACTAGGGCGGCTACAGAGTCGATAACGATAATATCGACAGCACCGCTCCGCACTAGAGCTTCTGCGATCTCAAGTGCCTGTTCTCCTGTATCAGGCTGAGATAATAATAATTCATCAATATTAACACCTAATTTTTGGGCATAAGTCGGGTCTAGAGCATGCTCCGCATCAATAAATGCTGCCTGCCCGCCTTGTGCTTGGACTTCTGCAATGGCATGCAGAGCAACAGTAGTCTTACCAGAGCTCTCTGGTCCATAGATTTCGATAATCCGTCCCCTAGGGTATCCCCCGACCCCAAGTGCTGCATCAAGTGCTAGGGAGCCGCTTGGAACCGTCGAAATTTTTGTTTCCTGCTGTTCTCCCATTTTCATGATGGAACCTTTACCGAATTGTTTTTCTATTTGTTTTAATGCCATTTCTAAGGCAGCCTTGCGGTCACTCACAAATAGTTCCTCCTTTTATAAATAAATGAAAATTTATTTCTTAATTCAAAGAACCTATTAATAATATAACCTCTTTTTTACCATTTGTCGAGGAAAAACACGAACGTTTATTCGACCAATTTCCAGTCTGTTAATATTGAAAAATTGAACATGTTGATCTATATAAAATAATTTTCTAATGAATTTTGAGATAATAATGGCATTTTGCTCCAATGTCAGAAAATTATCATGGTCCAACAAGTCGACTACTGTCACAAAAAAATACAGGACACCTAAATAGCGTCCTGTAATTCTCTCAAATATTTTAACAAGAAATAACAGCCGTATCTTACAGCCCGATTCCGGTTCGCTCCCCGCGAACCACTTAATTTTATTTTTTCAACAATGGATGGTCTTCCTTTTAAGGCAATCCCTATAAAAATAGTACCGACTGGCTTCCCTTCCAATTCATCCGGGCCTGCCACACCTGTAAAACTAATTCCAATATCTGTCCCAAAGATTTTCATAACATTTTCCGCGAGTTCACGTGCACACTCCTCGCTGACTGACCCATACGTCTCAAGCGTTTCTTGCTTAACTTGTACAATATCCCGCTTGATCTCATTGGAGTAACAGACAATTCCACCTTTGAATATGGAACTAGCCCCAGAAATAGAGGTGATCTCCTGCTGGAATAGCCCACCAGTTAAACTTTCAGCAGAGGTAATCGTCCATTTCCTTTCTTTTAAAACATTAGCTAATTCAACAAATAAGGTCGTATTTTCATAGCCATAAATAAACTGGCCAACTCGCTGCCTGATTTTTGCCTCCACTTCATCCAGCATGGCTTGTGCTTTCATCACATCCCTATGCTTTGCCGTAAGCCTTAAGGTTACATCCCCTTCTCCAGCTAGAGGAGCAACGGTTGGATTTTTTTGTTCATCAATAATGTCCATTATTTCTGTTTCTAATGCTGCTTCCCCAATCCCGAAAAAGCGAAGAACTCTAGAAACAATTTGTTCCTTAACTCCTGTCAGTAACGCAAGCTCCTTACTTCCATAATTCAAAAACATAGGTTCCATTTCTTTAGGAGGACCAGGAAGGAGCATATAAATATGACCGCCGGTTTTTAGCACCATTCCTGGTGCCATCCCATGATCGTTTGGCAAGACTTGAGAACCTTCCAAAATCAATGCCTGCTTCCGATTATTTTCCGTCATCACTCGGTTCGTCCGTTTGAAATACTGCTCAATTGTCTCCAATGCTTCATTATTCATAACCAGCTCGGTGCCAATGTGACGGGCAATCGTTTCTTTTGTTAAATCATCCTTTGTCGGTCCAAGTCCACCAGTAAAAATAATGATTTTTGAACGACTTTCAGCAATTTTTATCGCCGATTTTAACCGATCCGGGTTGTCACCGACGACTGTATGATAATAAACATCAATCCCAAGCCCAGCTAATTGCTGAGATAGAAAACGAGCATTTGTATTTACAATTTGGCCTAAAAGCAGTTCTGAACCAACTGCAATAATCTCAGCATTCACTGCCTTCACTCCTCAACCCAACCATTACTTTGAATTTTTTAATACATGACTGTTTTTAGCAAAATAGTCCCATCCTGACCATATAGTAAAGAATAAAGCTACCCATAATGCCAAAATGTCAAAACGGAATGGAATCATAGCAAAAATAGTATTATGTAATAATAAAGAAGAGATCGCAATAATTTGTGTCCATGTTTTAATCTTACCAAGCATGTTGGCAGCAACCACCTCCCCTTCGCCTGCAAGTAACAGCCGAAGTCCGGTAACAGCAAATTCCCTACTTATGATGATAATGACGATCCAAGAAGGAGCAGAACCTAGTTCTACAAGAACAATTAAAGCTGCTGACACAAGAAGCTTGTCCGCCAATGGGTCAAGAAATTTCCCCATATTTGTTACTAGATTGTACTTACGCGCAAAATAGCCATCCACCCAGTCAGTGGTAGAAGCTAAAATAAAAATTAATGCCCCCACAAAATGAGTAACAGGAAGATCCGCACCTAAAAGATGCATATTTCCCCAATCAAAATCATAAAGCATAATAATCAAGAATAATGGGATCAATAATATCCTTGATACAGTAATTTTATTCGGTAAATTCATTCAATTTCCTCCTAATTGATTAAGCCAAAATGCCAATATGTGTCTTTACAGAAGATGAAATAAGTATATACAACTTTGAGAATGGACTAGCATAAGTGTCACCTTGCAGCGAGATACCTTCTCTCTCCTCCCTACGATAAGTCAACATCGATTCGCCGATGGCTCATCTTGTTTCCTTTATCTCAGTAGGAGGCCACCACAAGGAAAACTTCGGCAGCATCAACATCGCACGACCGAAAGCGATAGCTTTTGGGAGGAGGCCATACACCGTTGATCAGGGTGCCTCCGCTTTTCTAATTCTAATGAGAAAATAGCCATCAATTGATGACTATTCGTTCTTTGGAACAAATTGAATCGTAATGTCCTGCCGAACTTTTTCAGCTGGGTTGATTTGATACTCCAATTTCTGATCATTCACATAAATATCGGTATCCAGTGTTCTCCCTACCACGATAAACGCTTCACTTTCACCGGTTAGATCAGCCGTATAGCTATCTGTCTCACCAGCTTTTAATGTTCCTGAATAAAAAGATTTTCCTTTTCCACTTTTAATATTTATCCAGGATTCACCTCTTGAAACCACTTTGACAATAAATTTATCCGCATTGGTTAATGAATACGTCGTTTTCCTGCCGCTTGATGTAACCACTGCCAATTCTTGGCTTGGCACATTTTGAGTAGAAGTCTGTTCTTTTTCTTCTTCTTTCGTTTGATCTTCTACTTTTTCATTATCTTTTGAAGATGGTTTCTCCTTCTCATCCTCTTTCGCATTTTCTAGATTCTCTGATTTGACATATTTAACTGGTTCATTTTCACTACTGACTTGCTCATTCGGATCATGACCGACTTTGCTAGCGTAAAAATAATAAATCACACTCGCAATACTAATGACAAATACAGCGATTAGTATTTTCGGTAAAACATCATAGATTTTAGAATGGCCTTGGGAAATTTTCTTATGTGTTTTTACTCTAGACAACTTTTGAGGCAATTCCTCATTATAAGACGCTGGAATTTCATTTTTATACGTTTCAAAAATCTCGTCAGGATTCAAACCTAAGCTTTCTGCATATTGCTTAATAAATGCGCGAACATAAAAATTTCCAGGCATACCTGAGTAGTTGCCTTCTTCAATTCCAACAAGATATCGTTTTTGGATTTTTGTAATCGTTTGTAAATCTTCCAAACTTAATCCTTTGGCTAATCGGGCCTCTCTTAATCGGTTCCCTAATTCAGACACATGCTAACACCTACCAATTATTTTATCAATCAAAAGCTCCAAAATCAGATCCGGAGAACATATTATGCTGTTCGACTATTTCATATGTAATTTCTTCATCTGGATGATTTCTAAGCTCTATAATATAGTCAAAATCATCAAGAGTATATTCCGAATTTTGCACAAAAATATCAGGATGTTCAATCACCTTGACAGAGGGCAGTCTCATTATTTCTCTTACTAATTGCCAATGCCTCTCATTTGCCCGTCTTGTTGAAACAATACCATCAATGATGAACAAATTATCGGTATTGTATTCATCCTCAATGAGTTGGTTTCGGATCGTTTGTTTTAATAAAGTAGAAGAAACAAATAACCAGCGTTTATTGGCACATACACTAGCTGCAACGAGTGATTCCGTTTTTCCCACACGAGGCATACCACGGATTCCAATTAGTTTATGGCCTTCCTGCTTAAACAATTCTGCCATAAAATCAACTAATAATCCAAGTTCATCTCGAACAAAGCGGAACGTTTTTTTATCATCCGCATCTCTCTGAATATAGCGACCATGTCTGACCGCGAGCCTATCACGTAATTTCGGCTCCCTTAGTTTCATTACTTTTATTGTATCCATTGTATTTAAAATTGACTCAAGCCTTTTTATTTGATTATCATCTTTTGCTAATATTAATAATCCACGTCTTCCTTCGTCTACACCATTTATCGTAACTATATTAATAGATAGCATTCCTAAGAGGGATGAAATGTCACCTAATAAACCTGGACGGTTTTTCTTGATTTCATATTCTAGATACCATTCTTTTTTCATGCAGCAGTGTACCCCCTTAACAAAAAATTTCGACAAAATTTGTCATGTCCCCATTACCTAACCCTTATCATAAATGATTTTGCTGGAAGATGAAAGCAAAAACATTCTTTGAAAACGATATCATTAAGAAAATATACACCCTGAATTTATGTATAAAAAAAGAGAGGAGTCGGCTCCTCTCTACACTTTAATGCTGAACAAGCTTAACCATGATATTGGCAATTGCTTGTTGCTCTTCTTTACTTGCAACAGACCACATATCCGCAAGAATTCTTTCTTGCTCATTTTTTGGTTCCACTTGTTTTGCTAAATAATCCCCAATTTGATAAGCTAAACTGCTGATTGCCCCTTCGCTCATTCCTTCATTTTTTGCTTGTTGAAGACGCTCGCCAAGGAAATCTTCCCATTGTTTCCAGTTATCTAAAACAGACATGGTCTTTACCTCCTATAGAAATGGTACACGATTATTTTGCGATATAACGACCTAAACTATACGTTGAGTTCCAATTATTTTTTTATGTATACCAACCACCATTTACCGCCAATACTTGTCCGGTAATATAGCTTGAATCGTCTGACAACAAAAATGCCACAGCCTTAGCAATTTCTTCTGGTTGACCAAGTCTGCCCATTGGGATTTCATAAGAAAGCTGATCGATCTCATCTTTGGTGAAACCTTCCAGCATTTTTGTTTCGATGGCTCCAGGTGCAATCGCATTTACTCGAATACCGTTTAATGCAACTTCTTTACTTAGCGATTTAACAAAGGCAATTTGTGCCCCCTTTACCATGGAATAAGCCACCTCACAAGATGCCCCAGTTTGTCCCCAAATGGAAGAGATGACAATGATATTTCCAGATCCTTTTTTTAATAATTTCGGCAGTAAATCTTTTGTTAAAAGCAGAGGATTTAATACATGTACATTTATTAACGCTTCCGCTTCTTCTTGCTTTAAATCCACGAGAAGGCCGTAATGACTCATACCTCCACAATGGACAATGGCATCAAGGGCAAAAATTTCTGAATGGATCTTTTTATATCCATCTGGCATTGCTAAATCTGCGTGTATTGGTATATATTCTCCACCATATTGTTTTAACCGATTCAATAAATCGCGGATTTTCTCTTGGTTTTGATTGTAATGCAAGTATAAGTGATAGCCTTTTTCTGCTAAAAGGCAAGCAACCGCTTGTCCGATTCCACCGCTGGCTCCCGTAATTAATACAAATTTCTTCATTGATTTCACTCTTTCTCCATTTTAAAAGTCCACAGAAAAAGCGCCGGACACTTCTCCGGCACTCCTTTCTTATTTATTCTGAGGAATAACCTGGCAAATAGCGATACGTTCCTCTGCAATCACTTCCTGCGCCAGTTTTTGTACATCGTCCAATGTAATTTTTTCAAGGCAAGGTACTACATCAAACAGATTCATTTCATTAAATGTATAGCGAGTAAATTGATTGGCAATATATTCCGGAGAATTTATAGCCCTTAAAAATGCACCAATTTTCTTCTTTTTCGTTCGCTCGAGTTGTTCTTCCGTAAAAGCTTGTGAATTCTTTGCATCAAATAGGATTTTTTCTAGCCTCTCAGCCAACTGATCCGGATCACTCGTGTCCCCACCAACCATCGCAAAACCAAAACCTTGCTCTTGTGTATAATCAAATGAAAATGTGTCATCCACAAGACCTTCGTTATACAGCTGATTATAATTTTCTGAACTTTTACCAAAAAGCAATTCAAGAAGGATGTTCATAGACAGTTCATTTTTTAACATCTCTTCACCAGACTGTTGGATATGAATGCCTTTAATTCCGAGCATGCACTTGGATGTTTGAACATTCATTGGCAATACCGTTTTTTTCTCTGCAACCGAATCTGGTTCTTCTTCAAATTTCCGTTTAATCTCCGGCATATCTTTATAGTTCTTTTTGGCCTGATTTTCTTTTACCTGGTTCATGATTTTTTCCGGATCCACAGGACCAACCACAAACAATAGCATATTGCTTGGGTGGTAAAAAGTGTGGTAGCACTCATATAACAAGTCTTTTGTGATATGGGAGATGGATTCGATCGTTCCTGCGATATCAATTTTCACGGGATGATGGTGATAAAGGCTTCCAATTAACCCAAAATATAAACGCCAATCCGGATTATCATCATACATCGTAATTTCCTGGCCGATGATTCCTTTTTCTTTTTCTACGGTTTTTTCCGAAAAATAAGGTGTTTGCACAAAATCAATCAAAGTTTCCAGGTTTTTCTCTACTTCTGCCGTACTCGAGAATAAATAAGCGGTTCTTGTAAATGAGGTGAAAGCATTGGCAGATGCACCTTGCTTACTAAACTGTTGAAAAACATCTCCATCTTCCTTTTCAAACAGCTTATGTTCTAAAAAATGAGCGATTCCATCCGGAACTGTTACATAATCTTGTTTACCGAAAGGGATAAAGGTATTATCCACTGAACCATACTTGGTAGTAAAAGTTGCATAGGTTTTATTAAAACTTTTTTTCGGCAATATATATACATCTAACCCGTTTGGCAATTTCTCGTGATAAAGCTCTTCTTGAAGCTGGTCAAAAGTAATTTTATCCATTAATTGCCTGCCTCCATTCCCGTTAAGAAATAAATCGTATCCATTTTCATTTTATTAGCCACTGCAATAATTTCTTCCCTTGTCGTTTTCTGCATTTCTTGCAGCCATGTTTCCACATCAATTTTTGTACCAGCTACGACATTATGATATAAAATTTCCAGCAAACCTCTTGCCGTATCAACCGTTTCCAATATTTGATTTTGGATAACAGCCTTGGTTTGTTCGAGTTCTTGATCAGTAAAATCACCTTTTTTCATGGCTTCCATCTGATCTTTAATAATTCCGACCGCTTGATCATAATTTTTATTATCAATTCCGGACATAACCATCATGATCCCTTTATGGCTTTCAAGACGGCTTGCAGCATAATAGGCTAAGCTTGCTTTTTCACGAACATTGATAAATAGTTTAGAATGTGAAAAGCCACCGAAAATACCATTAAATACTTGGAGTGCAAAATAATCCGGATCACCATAAACAATATTTGTCCGATAACCAATATTTAACTTACCTTGTTTCACATTCTGTTGTTCTTTAATTTCTTTTACATCTGAATCTCTCTGATACTCACCGGCTGTTACTTTTTTAGGAGTTCGATCGGCAAATTGAAGTAGACCGGATAAAATGGGTTTTACTTCTGCCTCATTTACATCACCAATCACATACAAGTCTAATTCATCTTCGGCAAAAGCTTTTTGGTAATACTCAAATAAGTTTTCAGGGGTAATGGCATCAACATCTTCTGCATTCCCATTTACTTGTAATGCATAAGGCTCATCTTTACACATTTCTTCAATGAGACGTGCATTGGAATAGCGCATTTTATCATCGTAAATAGATTGGATTCTTTGCTTCAATGTCCGTTTTTCCATTTCGACCGTTTGTGGGTCAAAACCATTTCCTTTTACATTTGGATTCGTTAAAATTTCAGATAATAGTTCAAAACCTTTTTTCAATAATGGAGTGGGATCACTTAGAAATTTTTCATTAGCCATTTCCACGTAAAAACTCATGATATGGTATTCACCCTTTTTCGCTAAATCAACAAAAAGGGTGGCTCCATATAAATCATCCAGATAAGAACGCAATCCTGCAGTTGTTGGATGGTTTGCTGTGCTCGATTGTAAAACATGAGGGAGAAGCGCCCTTTTGGTAACATCTTCCTTAGTTAAAGGTGCCTTCATTCTCCATACGATCGTATTCGTTTTAAATTTATCTGTTTTTATTACATGAAGTTTATACCCTTGCATTTGAATGATTTTCTCAACGGCAGCTTCCATCAATCTTCCTCCTTTTTTAAAGGTCCTCATATATCATATGTAAACAATTTTCTTTATATTTTTTCCATCCTACTAAAACCTATACTAAATTACCTAATCAAATCAAGTAATAAGAAAAGCGAAAGCCCCCTGTTTAGCGGCATTTAGCCTGGAGTTCTCCAACTGAGATAAAGGAAACACGAAGTGCTGAAGGCAATTCGATGTTGACTTATCGTAAGGCGGAGAGCGAAGGATACTAGCCGCTAGGGGGCTGGAGCTAGACATTTCTCGAATTCAAAGATATTTTCTTATCTTTTCGGAAAGGCGCAAACTCCCTGATTAGCAGCGTATGACATCCTCCCAAAAGCTATCGCTTTCGGTCGTGCGATGATAATGCTGTCGGAGCTTTCCTTGTGGTGGTCTCCAACTGAGATAAAGGAAACACGAAGAGCCTTAGGCGATTCGATGTTGACTTATCGTAAGGCGGAGACCATAAGATAATAGCCGCTAGGGGGCTGGAGCTAGACAATTCTCGAATTCAAAGATATTTTCTTATCTTTTTCGGAAAAGCGGAAGCGCCCTGGTCAGCGGTGTATGTCCTCCTCCCAAAAGCTATCGCTTTCGGTCGTGCGATGTGTATGCTGCCATAGCCTTCCTTGTGGAGCTCTCCAACTGAGCAAAGAGCCGATGACATTTCGCTGCTAAAACATAGTCAAAAAAACATTCATACTTTGATGTAAAAAAAGACCCTCAGTTAAACTGAGAGTCCTATAATAACGTTTATCTCGTTCCTTTTATATAATGAGTACCTACTGCTTTTGGTGCATCGGCTCGACCGATAAAACCAGTTAGAGCGAGAATCGTTAATACATATGGTGCGATTAATAAATACACGCTTGGAATTTCTTTTAAGAATGGCAAACTAGAGCCAATAATACTAATACTTTGTGCAAAACCAAAGAATAAACCGGCCCCTAGTGCACCAAGCGGATGCCATTTTCCGAAAATCATCGCTGCTAATGCCATAAATCCTTGGCCACTGATCGTCGCATGGCTGAAATTTGAAGTAATAGCCTGGGCATATACAGCTCCGCCTATTCCACCAAACGCACCAGAAATAATAACCCCTAAATAACGCATTTTTGTTACATTAATCCCCATTGTGTCTGCCGCCATCGGATGTTCACCGACTGAGCGTAGACGGAGACCAAAAGGAGTCTTATAAATGATATACCAAACAACCACCGCTGCAATAATAGCGACAAATGAAGTCCAATAAGTATTTTGAAACAATATTTTTCCGATAAAAGGAATATCCTTTAAAACTGGGATATCAATTTTACTAAATGGTTGGCTGATAATTCCTGTTTCACCTTTATCATAAATCAGTTTTACAAGAAACAAAGTTAGTCCACTAGCTAATAAGTTGATCGCCACACCGGATACAGTATGGTCTGCACGGAAAGTGATGGAAGCAACAGCATGCAAAATGGAAAATAATGCTCCCGTCACCATCGCAAATAGGACAGCAATCCAAGGTGTAGCCTCTCCAAATGTATCAGCAAAGGTAAGATTAAATACAATTGCTGAAAAAGCACCAATAACCATTAAACCCTCAAGACCGATATTTACGACTCCGGAACGCTCGGAGAAAATACCGCCTAATGCAGTGAAGACAAGTGGAGCAGCCCATAATAAGGTGGATGGAACAACAATCATTAAAATATCCATTAAGCTCACCTTACTTCACCCCTTTCTTACTGAATCGTTCAAGAAATACTCTAATGATATAACTTGAAGCGACAAAGAATACAATCAATGCAATAATAATATTTACTAGTTCATTTGGTACGCCTGCTTCAAGTGGCATGTTTAATGATCCAACTTTTAATATGCCAAATAAGATCGCCGAGAAGAATACTCCTAACGCCGTATTGGCACCTAATAAAGCAATCGCAATACCTTCAAATCCTACACCAGTAAATCCACCTTTAACGGCAGCATATCCAAATGTGCCCAATCCTTCCATTGCACCGGCCAATCCGGCAAATGCCCCTGAAATGAGCATAGAAAGAATAATGTTTCTATTCACATTCATTCCGGCATATTGGGCAGCATGTTGGTTAAACCCTACCGCACGCAATTCGAATCCACGGGTTGTTTTTTCTAATAAGAACCACATAATGAAACAACATACTATGGCTAAAATAATTCCCCAGTGTAAGCGTGAATAGTCCGTAATACTTTGAAGCCACTCAGAACGCAATGATGCTGTTTCCTTGACAAGGTCTGTTTTGTCACCACTTTTAGATGCCAAGACATTTCTGATGATATAGTTAGTTACATGTAAGGCGATATAGTTCATCATAATTGTAACAATGACTTCATGTACACGGAAACGAGCCTTTAATAAACCTGGTATATACGCCCATAGCGCACCAGCAATCATCGCAACCAAAATGGCTAAAGGCAAATGAATAATACGTGGAAGGTCGAATGCAACTCCCACCCAAACTGCTGCGGTCCAGCCAACGATAAATTGACCTTCAACACCGATATTAAACAAACCGACACGGAAGGCGAAAGCCACGGCTAACCCCGCTAGAATATAAGGAGTAAACTGTCTAATCACTTCTCCAATGTAATAAATATCGCCAAATGCTCCATTCCATAAAGCAATATAGGCTGCAGCCGGATCATAACCACTAGCCAACATAATAATCGTACCAACGAAAATACCAAGTAATACAGCAATAATTGGTGTTAATATATTTGTTAAGCGTTTAGACATGTGCACCCGCTTCCTTTCTATTCGACCCAGCCATTAGCAATCCAAGCTCTTGTTCATCGGTTTCTTTTGGATTGACAATAGCTACAATTTTCCCCTCATAAATTACGGCGATACGGTCACTGACATTCATGATTTCATCCAATTCAAAAGAAACAAGCAAAACAGCTTTTCCTTTATCCCGCTGTTCAATTAACCGTTTATGAATGAATTCAATGGCTCCAACATCTAAACCACGGGTGGGCTGTGCAGCAATCAATAAATCTGGATCCCGATCCACTTCACGCCCAATAATCGCCTTTTGCTGGTTACCTCCTGAAAGTGCACGGGCCAAGGTATATTCACTCGGAGTCCGAACATCAAACTCACGAATCAATTTTTTCGCTTGCTCATAAATCTTATGAAAATTTAACACTCCATTTTTGGAGTAAGGTTTTTGGTAATAGTTTTGTAAAACCATATTTTCCCCTATAGGGAAGTTCAACACCAATCCATGTTTATGACGGTCCTGCGGAATATGACCAACACCAGATTCTGTAATGGTTCTTGGTGAAAGATTAATTAATTCCTTACCATTTACCTTAATGCTGCCGCTTTCGGCTTTACGTAATCCAGTGATTGCTTCAATCAATTCCGATTGTCCATTACCATCTATACCGGCAATCCCTACAATCTCACCGGCACAGACTGTTAAATTGAGTCCATTAACCACTGTAACACCACGTGCATCTTTAACAGTTAAATCTTTTACCTCAAGAACATCATGCTTCGGTGCTGCTTCTGTCTTTTCAGTTTTAAATACAACTTCACGACCAACCATCAAACTTGCCAGTTCATTCGGATTGGTTTCACTAACATTAACGGTACCGATTCCTTTACCTTTACGAATAACCGTACAACGATCAGCCACTTCCATAATTTCCTTCAGCTTATGCGTGATCAGGATAATGGATTTTCCTTCCTTAATAAGCGTTTTCATTATTTGGATTAGTTCTTTTATTTCCTGAGGAGTTAATACGGCAGTCGGTTCATCAAAAATGAGTATCTCTGCACCACGATATAAAGTTTTTAAAATTTCAACCCTTTGCTGCATGCCGACAGAAATATCTGAGATTTTCGCCTGTGGGTCAACCGATAAACCGTATCGTTCAGAAATTTGACGTACTTCTTGCTCGGCTTTTTTCAAGTCGATTTTGCCCGCACTCGTAATCTCTCTACCAAGAATAATGTTTTCAGTGACTGTAAATGTGTCAACAAGCATAAAATGCTGGTGCACCATTCCAATCCCTAGATCATTTGCAACATTCGGATTTGAAATTTTTACAGGAGTTCCTTTTACCCGGATTTCCCCACCATCTGGTTGATATAATCCGAATAGAACGTTCATTAGAGTCGATTTCCCTGCACCATTTTCACCGAGTAATGCATGGATTTCCCCTTTTTTTAATTGCAAGGTAATGTTATCATTCGCAACAAAATTTCCAAATTCTTTACGAATGTTGAGCATTTCTATTACATATTCCATTATTCTCACTCCCTGTAATGAAGGTAGATGGAAATTATGACCAATAGTAGTAAGAGGTCAGACCTTTCCAGGTTTTAAAAAAACAGGGATTTTTCCCCACTCTAAAACCTTAAGTGAATGGCAGAAAAACTTTCTGCACTTCACTTAAAATTTCATCAAGCAGGAATAAACAGCTAAAGTCAAATTCTGCTTATTCCTGCTATTGTCATTCATTATTTTACGCTAAATGTTTTCAACTCTTCTCGAGTGCCCGGAACCTTAACTTCACCGGATTTAATTTTTTCAATCCAATCCTTAACGGCTGATTCGATATCAGCTTTGTTAGCCACTTTATCATTAATTGGCGCTAAGCCAACACCATCTTCCTGTAGTCCATATAATACAATTTCACCACCAGGGAAGTTTCCGTCTTTCGCTTTTGTTGCAAGGTCTTGCACAGCAACATCGACACGCTTAAGAGCAGATGTTAAGACAATTTCTGGTCCCATGTCAGCTTGGTCACGGTCAACACCGATTGCCCAAAAATCCTTATCCGGTGCTTTTGCCTTACGGTCAGATGCTTCTTTAAATAATCCATTACCAGTTGCACCTGCTGCGTGGAAAATCACATCTGCACCAGAAGAATACATTTTAGAAGCAATGGATTGTCCTACTTCTGCTTTGTCAAATGCTCCAGCATATTGAACATCTACTTGTACATCAGGTTTAGCTGCTTTCACACCTGCTAAGAAACCAGATTCAAAGCGCTCGATAACAGGAATTTCCATTCCTCCGATAAACCCGATGTGATTTGTTTTTGTCGTAAGCGCTGCAGCTACCCCAGCAAGGAATGCTGCTTCTTGTTCCTTAAATAGGATGCTTGCGACGTTTGGTTGTTTCACTTCCGCATCAACAATAGCAAAATGTGCATCTTTTTGTTGTTGCGCGATTTCTTCCACAGCAGCTTGCATTAAGTAACCAATTCCATATACTAAATCAAAATCTTGACGAACTAATGTATTTAAGTTAGTTGCATAATCTGCATCAGACTTAGATTGGATGTAGTCATATCCGCCTTTACCTTTTTCTAAGCCATTTTCTTTACCAAAGTTTTGAAGTCCTTCCCATGCAGATTGGTTAAATGATTTGTCATCAACACCACCAACGTCAGTTACCATAGCTACAGAGAAATTGTCTTTCTTTTCTCCACCTTTTTCACCGCCGTTGTCGTCTGCTTTTCCACATGCCCCTAAAAGTGTCCCAGCTGTAAGAACCATTGAAAGTGCCATACCAATTTTACGCTTTTTCAAGGTTATTTACCCCCTAAGAAAATGTTGTTTGATTAAGTAGAAATGTCAAAGTCTGGATTCGCTGCATTTCCATAATAAATTAATCACGTTTCCTAAGTACATGAAAGCGAAACTTATCCGCCTTAAAATAGTTTACCGAAAATAGGACAGGTTCATCCATTTCATCGAAATGCATTTGTTTAAGAACCAATAATGCCGTCTCAGGATCACATTCCAGAATTGGGGAAATCTTTTCGTGATAACCAATTGGTTCAATCTGGGCAACCGCATATGTAATTCTTCTGTTTGCTTCCTCATCTAAAATATTAAAGATCGACTCCTCTTCATGTGAAAAGGTATCTGGTAAAATTCGGGCAGGTACCTTGTCAATACAATAGACTACAGGTTCCCCATTGGCGGTTCTTACCCTCTCAATCACGACCATTTCCTCTGTTTCAGAACATGAGAACCGGCGAATGTCCTCTTCGGTAGGATCTTGTTTCGTGGAACTTAAGAAAATAGTCCCAGGTTTCATGCCGACTTGTTTAATCATGTCAGTGACACTGTTTAACTGTTCAATTCCTGAAGTGAACAGCGGTTTTGAGTTAACAAAAGTTCCCACTCCATGGCGCCTAATGATAACGTTTTCTTCCTCTAGTATGCGCAAAGCTTCTCGAAGTGTTGCCCTGCTAACTCCGAGCTGTTTGGCAAGATCAAATTCTGAGGGTAATTTTTCTTTTTCTTTATATACCCCTTTTTCAATATCTTGTTTCAGGTGATCAATTACTTGTAAATATAAATGCCGGTTATCTGACTTTATTGACATGTGCAACCTCCAGCCTTTTCCTAAGACATCAGACCTCTGATATCATTCCTACTAATCGAACTAATATTACCATGTTTTATGCGAGAAATAAATAGAATTTTGATGAATTTGTCGAAAAAAGGCATATTGTTTGCAAATGTCCTAATTCTTCTATTTTTTTCATTATTAGGTCTGATATAATTAAATTTCGTTATTCCTATTTTCCTATTTTGATGTATGATTTATAGTATCATTTTACTGTAAATAGTTGCCTAATAGTCCTAAAAAAGTAAAAAAACAAGGACCATTTGGCCCTTGTTAAGAACTTTTCTCTTCATTGTTTTTGGAAATTAATACAGCGCGTGGTTTGCTCCCTTCATATGGTCCAACCACACCGCGAAGCTCCATTTCATCAATGAGACGCGCTGCCCTCGTGTATCCGATGCGGAATCTACGCTGGAGCATGGATACAGAAGCTGTTTGCATTTCCACTACTAATTCGACTGCCTCGTCATATAATTCATCTTCCACCTCTCCAGTAGCCTCCGGAATGTCGTCAGGAATCATTTCCTCCTGATATTGAGCCTTTTGTTGTGAAAT
This sequence comes from Neobacillus sedimentimangrovi, assembly GCF_010614825.1. Classification (NCBI taxonomy): domain Bacteria; kingdom Bacillati; phylum Bacillota; class Bacilli; order Caryophanales; family Bacillaceae; genus Neobacillus; species Neobacillus sedimentimangrovi. The sequence goes on along the minus strand of NZ_JAAFZF010000040.1, from coordinate 11,170 downwards.
GACAAACTGTACCACATCCTCCACTTCTTGGTCGGATAAGAATGCACCTTGGACACGGAGTGGCTTAGTGGCCCCAACCGGCATAAATAGCATGTCCCCTCTACCGAGAAGTTTTTCTGCCCCTCCCATATCTAAGATCGTTCTAGAATCCGTTGCACTTGATACTGCAAAAGCAATGCGGGAAGGAATATTCGCCTTAATAACTCCAGTTATAACATCTACAGATGGTCTTTGAGTGGCGATAATTAAATGAATGCCAGCAGCACGAGCCATTTGAGCAAGTCGAGTAATCGCATCTTCTACATCTGAAGATGCTACCATCATTAAATCGGCTAACTCATCCACAATAACTACGATATATGGCAACAAAGGTTGTTGATCATTTTCTTCAAGATTATGTTTTCTAATATGATCATTATAGCCTTCAATGTTGCGTGTCCCTGAGTAGGAAAATAATTCATATCTTCTTTCCATTTCACTAACTACTTTTTTCAATGCCTGGGAAGCTTTCTTTGCATCCGTTACTACAGGTGCGAGCAAATGAGGAATTCCGTTGTACACATTTAGTTCAACCATTTTCGGATCAATCATCATTAATTTCACCTCATGTGGTTTTGCCCGCATTAAAATACTTGTAATAATCCCGTTGATGCATACACTCTTCCCGCTACCGGTAGCCCCGGCAACGAGAAGATGCGGCATTTTATTTAATTCAGCAACAACGGCTTCCCCTGTAATATCTCTTCCTAATCCAATTAACAGTTTTGACTCTGGTTTATTATGATGTGTAGCTTCTAGTACTTCTCTCAAGGAAACCATCGCTATTTCCGAATTCGGGACTTCAATACCAATCGCTGATTTACCAGGGATCGGTGCTTCAATTCGGATATCTTTAGCAGCAAGCGCCAAAGCTAAATCATCACTTAGGCTGACAATTTTACTAACTTTCACACCTACATCAGGATGAACCTCATATTTTGTGACTGCCGGTCCCAAGTGAACTTGTGTTACTCGTGCTTTTACACCGAAGCTTTGGAATGTTCTTTCCAACTTAGCAGCATTTTTGTTAATCAGCTCGTATTCCCCGCTTTGGTCTGTTTTCTTTGGCCGTTTTAATAGCTTAAGTGGCGGCAGCTGATAATCGACATTTTCCACCTCTGTAAAGGTCATTGGAGGAGTAGAATCTTCCTCGGGTTCTTCCTGTTTTTTAGTCTTTGCCTTTGGCTGCTCTTTTGCATTCTCAGTTTTATGGGCTTCCGTATCCGGATAAGCTCGATCGGCAAAGTTTGAAATAATTGGTTCCGGTACAACCGAAACTTCATTTTCATTCAATTTACCCGCATCATGAATGGATTCTTGATCATTCTGCCCACTTTGTCGCTTTTGATTTTTCTCTATTTGTTTGTTATTTCTACGATCTTGTTGTTTTTGTTTCCACTCTGCTACATCAGACTTAAATGCAGCCCATTGTGATTTAATAAATTCAGAGACAGTTAATATGATTTTTCCAACAAAATCGCCAAATGATTTTCCTGTTAAGAGAATAAAACCGATAATGATGAAAATAAAAGCAATGATTTTCGTACCTGTTTCTGCAAAAAGGTAATGGAATAAGGCAAAAAGAATAGCCCCAAGAATGCCTCCTCCGAGATCTGTTGTACTCGTGTCACCACGAACTTCCATCATAAACAATTCCCAGGTGTTTGCGATCACACTTGGATTATTAAAATTTCCTTCTTTGGTAAGTAAATGAAATAATGTCACATGACTTAATAATAGAATTGCGGAAACAACAAAATAACTGCCTACTAATTTCATTTGAAATAGGAATGGTATTTCCCTTTTCCACATTAAAAAAATACTTAAAAATAATAGTCCTAACAAACCTAGCATATACCATTCCCCCATCCAAAAACGGAAGAATAGTACCGTTCCCCTTCCAACAACTCCTAGTTTCGCCATTGCTATAATTGCTAATGCTAGGATTGCTAGGGCTGATAGTTCATATTGAACGGTCCTTTTCAGTTGTTGATCACTTCTTTTTGGTTGTCTTTTCTTTTTTTTGGCCATTTCATCACCTATATTTTAAATACTATAAATTCCTATTTTATCTTCAAGAAAAAGGAAGAAAGCAGCCTTATTAATGGCTGCTCTTGTATTTATAACCTTATTATACCATAATTTCATACTACATTTACTGTACGGGATCAAGATTTGAAAAAGAAATTTTTGAGCCTGGTGATAAATTGGCATGTAAATAATGCTGTGGATCACTACTTAATATCCGTAATACTTGAACATTTTGCTGATCGACCGGCTCTACGAGCAATGGAATCCCCTGATAGTATACCATTTGTTGTTTTTCATATACGCTTCCATCATAAGGAAATATTAATTCGTGGGGTATCATCGTATATAATATCATTGAATCAGCCCCTCTTTTTTATCCTTCCTTAACTCAATTAATTCATATAATTTCTTCATGGCCTGACCAATCCCTCCTACTTCATCTATCAGACCATATTTCACTGCATCCGGGCCAATTACATTCGTACCAATATCTCTTGTCAAATTCCCTTTGGCAAACATTAATTCCTTAAAGGTTTCTTCTGAAATTTTGGAATGCTTCGTAACAAAATTGACGACCCTCTCTTGCATTTTGTCCAAGTATTCAAAAGTTTGTGGAACCCCAATGACCAATCCAGTTAATCGAATCGGATGGATGGTCATCGTTGCGGTTTCTGCGATAAAGGAATAATTACAAGAAACAGCAATAGGTACACCGATAGAATGTCCTCCACCTAATACGATGGAAACAGTCGGTTTAGACAAGGTGGCAAGCATTTCAGAAATTGCCAGTCCTGCTTCCACGTCACCTCCCACCGTATTTAGAACAATTAATACACCTTCGATATTTGGGTTTTGTTCAATCGCAACCAACTGTGGAATAATATGTTCGTATTTAGTTGTTTTATTTTGCGGCGGTAGTGCCATATGTCCTTCTATCTGACCGACAATCGTTAAACAATGTATTTTGGAATCTGAAGAAAGTTGAGGTACATTTGTTTGTCCTAATTGTTGAATTTTTTCCATTAATGGTGATGAAGGCTTTTCCTCTTTTTGTGGCTCCTCGCCTTCTTGTGTACCAGCATTATTTTTAAACCAATCGTATTTCATCATTATTCTCCCTTCAGGCATGATATGGATTAGTATTTACCTATCGGAGAAAAAAAACCCACCACAATAGAAAAAGGTACCGGATTTTCCGATACCTTTTCTTATTAAACCTCCATAATAATTGGCAATATCATCGGTCTTCGTTTTGTTTTTTCAAAGAGATAACGGCTAAGATCATCTCTGATTTCCTGCTTTAAGCTCGACCATTCAAATGATCCTTTTGCAATATTCTCCTCAACAATTTCACGAACTAATCTAGTGGAATCACCCATTAGTTTTTCCGATTCTCGAACATAAACAAAACCTCTTGATATGATTTCCGGTCCTGCTGCTATATTTTTTTCTTGCTTCGTTAATGTAACGACCACAATTAAAATTCCATCTTGTGATAGAAGTTTACGATCTCTTAAAACGATATTCCCAACATCACCGACACCTATTCCGTCGATTAACACATTTCCAGATGGTACCTTCCCAGTAACAGCAAAGGTCCTACCTTTCCATTCCACCACATCTCCACAATCAGGAATAATAATCTGCTCATCCTTTAGGCCGCACTCCAAGGCAATTTTCCGATGAGCTTTCAGCATTCTGTATTCACCATGAACCGGGATAAAGAATTTTGGCTGCATCAGGTTAATCATAAATTTTAATTCTTCCTGGCTTCCATGACTAGATACATGAATCGTCCGCTTTCCAGTGATGACATTCGCCCCTGCTCTAAATAGCATATCAACTGTTTTATATAAAAATAATTCGCTCCCTCGAAGTGGTGAGCTAGCAATTAAAACTGTATCACCTTTTTGAATATTCAAGAGCTTATGCTGCTGCTTTGCCATTTTTTGAAGGGCCTCGATTGGCTCTCCTTGACTTCCAGTCATTAAAACAACAATTTCCCGATCCTCAAAATCTTTAATTTGATCGATAGAAATAATTAATTCGTCATCTACTTCCAAATAGCCTAAATCCATTGCGATATGATAGATTCTTTCCAAACTTTTTCCAACGACAGCCACTTTTCGATTATTTTCTTTTGCCACATCAAAAATATGTTGAATTCGGTTAATGTCTGATGCAAAACATGCAGCAATGATTCTTCCTTGGGCATTATAGAAAGCAGTGGACCATTCATGTTTAACAATAGATTCTGAAGCTGTATAACCCGGTTTCTCGGCTTCCGTACTATCTGACAATAAACATAGAACACCTTTTTCACCGATAGCCGCCATTTTTCCAATTTCCGGACGATAAAACTTTGTAGCAGCTTGATCAAACTTAAAATCACCGGTATATACAATGATTCCTTCCGATGTATGGATACATACGCCGACAGAATCCGGAATGCTATGGTTCGTTCTAAAGAAACTGACATTTACGGTATCTAGCTCTACGATCGTATTCGAATCAACCTCAATAAAATTGGTTTTTTCATGATAGTCTTGTTCTTTTAATTTGGCATGTGCCAAGGCCAATGTCAATTTCGTTCCATAAACAGGAACATTGATTTGCCGTAAAACGTAGGAAAGGGCACCAATATGGTCTTCATGCCCATGAGTTAAAAAGATGGCTTTCACTCGTTCTTCGTTTTCTTTGAGATATGTAATATCTGGGATAACCATATCGATGCCTAGCATTTCTTCCTCGGGGAACATTAAGCCGGCATCAATGATAATAATGTCCTCGTCCACTTCCACAAGGTACATATTTTTTCCGATTTCTCCTACCCCACCAAGTACAATGAACTTGATGGATTGATTCTTTTTCTTTATCACAATCCGTTTCCTCCTATGTTGAACTAAAGCCGACCGAAATCAGTTATGTTTATTATACTTGAAACCGGAAAGCCTTTACAACCAAAAACAAAATCAATTGGAATCCATAAAAAAGAAAAACCAACCGAATAAATCGGTTGGCCACCTATTATATCTATTTTTTATATAATACATTGATTAATGCTGACCGTTCCTGTTCATTTAAACCAACAAGCGGCAGCCGAACAGTTCCTACATCTAAACCTTTCAGTTGTAAAGCGGTTTTAACTGGTGCTGGACTTGGAGCAGCAAAAAGTGCCTTCATAATTGGTAACAGCTCTTGATGAAGTTTAGCAGCACTTCTATGATCTCCATCCAAGAATGCCTTAATCATTTGTTGCATTTCATTTCCGATAATGTGAGAAGCAACGGATACGATTCCTGCTCCACCAATAGCTAAAACAGGAAGGGTTAGCCCATCATCTCCACTGTATAAAGCAAAATCCTCATCTGTATTTGCTATGATAGTTGTCATTGCATTTATATCCCCACTTGCTTCCTTGACTGCCACAATATTTGGGATTTTTGATAGCCGGATAATTGTCTCTGGTAGGATATTAACAACCGCTCTGCCTGGAATATTATAAAGCATCACAGGAAGCGTGGTAGATTCCGCAACTGCTTTAAAGTGCTGATATAAACCTTCCTGATTTGGCTTATTATAATATGGGGCTACTAGCATGATCCCGTCTACACCAATTTGTTCCGCTTTTTTCGTCAATTCTATCGATGAGTAAGTGTTATTACTACCGGTACCGGCAATAACCGGAACTCTTTTATTAACCACTTTTACAACATGCTGAAATAAAGCAAGTTTTTCTTCTTTTGATAATGTTGGTGATTCACCTGTTGTTCCAGCAACAACAAGTGAATCCGTTCCATTTTCAATTAAATAATTGACTAACTTAGTTGTCTTGGCAAAGTCAATATGCCCTTTATTATCAAAGGGTGTGACCATTGCCGTGGACACTCGCCCGAAATGAGACATTTTAAATGCTCCTTTACTTAAATGTTGCCATATTCTACGAAGTAACGGTTAATCGGTTGATCATTTGCCACCTTAGTAGCAAACCAACCTAGAGCTAAGTCAAAGCCCATGGTCATTTCACTTGAAGCATTTTACCAATCTGACTAATTATATTCAAATGATTCTACTTCCAATTGAAAGGCATCATGCAGCGCATTGACTGATTTAATCAAGTCTTCTTGTTTTACTAGTACCCAAATGGTTGTATGGCTATCAGCTGACTGTAATATTCTTATCCCTTGATCAGAAAGAGCCGTAACAATTTTTGAAGTGACTCCAGGGACACCAGCAATCCCTGCTCCTACCACGGAAACTTTAGCACAGTGTCGTTCAACCACTGGCTCATGACCTAGTTCATTTAAGACTCGAATGGCCTTATCAGTCATCTCTTCACTAACTGTATAGACAACTCCGTTAGGTGAGATATTAATAAAGTCTACACTTATATTTTCATTGGCCATACCTTTAAATACTTCAGCTTGCAAATAATATTGATCTTTCTTTGCAAACACCTTAATTTGAGTAACATTTGAAACATGGGCAATTCCAGTTACTAATCGTTCTTTTATATCAGTTCCACGATTATTTTTATTTAAGGATGTAACCAACGTTCCCATGGAATCTGAATACGTTGAACGAATGCGAATTGGCACCTTCGCCTGCATGGCGATTTCGACCGCTCTTGGATGAATCACTTTCGCACCTTGATAGGCCATGTTGCAAACCTCAGTATAGGTAACAACGGAAAGTGGTCGTGCATTTTCAACAATTCTCGGGTCGGCGGTCATGATTCCTTCCACATCTGTAAAGATATCAATCCATTCAGCGTTTAAGGCTGCCCCTAACGCCGCAGCGGAGGTATCACTTCCACCTCGTCCAATGGTAGTTACATCCCCGTTTTTTGCCGCACCTTGAAATCCGGCGACTACTACGACATCATGGTGCTCAAGTTCCCTTAGTAACCGGTCGCATTTCATCTCCATAATTTTTGCATTGGTGTGATCATTATTAGTCCTGAATCCGGCTTGTGCTCCAGTTAACGCCGTAGCATGAATTCCACTTTCAAGCAGCATATTGGTAAAAACGATACTTGAAATGACTTCTCCACAGGACATTAGTATATCTAGTTCCCGTTTGGTAAGTTTACTTCCATTACCACCGATTAGTGATAAAAGGGTGTCGGTAGCGTAGGGATCTCCCTTTCTCCCCATAGCTGAAACAACCACTACAACCTTATAGCCATCAGCTAATGCCTTTTCAATATGTCTTTGTGCATGTTTTCTGCTATTCTCATCCTTGACAGATGTACCGCCAAATTTTTGTACGATGATTTTCATAATTAACCTGCCTTTAATGAAAACATTTATTTTACTAGACCTAATTCGATTAATCTCTCAGCAATTTGCACAGAATTCCAAGCTGCACCTTTTAAAAGGTTATCAGAAACAACCCACATATGGAAGCCACGTGGTTCATCAAGATCTTTTCTAATTCTTCCAACAAAGACCTCATTTTTCCCCACACAATCAGCCGGCATTGGATACAATTGGTTTTCTGGTTCATCTTGTAAAACAACACCAGGTGCATCTTTTAATACTTCTTTAATGTCTTGAGCTGTTACATGTTCTGATTCAATTTCAAAGTATACAGACTCCGAATGCCCAACTGCAATAGGGAGACGGACACAAGTTGCAGCCACTTGCAAGTCTGGTAAATGCATGATTTTCTTCGTTTCATTAATCATTTTCATTTCTTCAAAAGTAAAACCATTTTCCTGGAATTTATCAATTTGCGGAATGGCATTAAATGCTATTTGATAATGTTTTTTATCTGATTTAACTGGCAGGATATTTGGTTCATAGTTTTCCTTATTCAAGATAGCTTTTGTCTGATCCATTAGTTCTTCTACAGCAGCCGCTCCTGCACCGGAAACAGCCTGATAGGTGGATACAATAACCTTTTTAAGGCCAAACTTTTGGCGAATAGGTTCAAGTGCTACAACCATTTGAATTGTAGAGCAGTTCGGATTAGCGATAATTCCTTTATGATGATACAAGTCACTTTCATTCACTTCTGGTACAACTAAAGGTACATCAGTCTCCATACGAAAGGCACTTGTATTATCAACCACAACGGCACCGCGCTTAACAGCCTCAGGAGCAAGTTCCTTAGAAACACTGCCACCCGCACTGAACAAAGCAATATCCACTCCTTCAAAACTATCAGGAGTTGCCTCTTGTACGGTATATTCCGTACCGTTCACATTTACCTTTTTTCCAGCAGAACGAGCGGAAGAAAGTAAGGTTAATTTTTCAATAGGAAATTTTTCCTTCACTAAAGTTTGAATCATTTGTTGCCCTACTGCACCAGTTGCTCCAACTACTGCGACATGAAACCCTTTTTGACTCATTCTAGTTCCCCTTTCAATTCTCTACGCTGGTTATTTCCACTGAAAATAGTTTTGATGCCAGCATACTACTTTATTGTATTGGTAAACCATCTCAGTAGGTTAAGGAAAAAACCCACTGATTAATGATTAATTTATTTTAACATATTCCAATGAAGAAATAACCTTTTAAGTACTTGGGGAAAAGGATTTTACTCTCCGTCTTTATATCTTTCTATTAAAACGGGTTGGAGCTGCCTACCCTCCAAAGCCGCCTTTACTGTATCTATTAACAGAGTCATTCTCGCTACCATCGAATTAGGCTTATTAACAGGATCATCCTGTCCATAAGGGATGAAGTAAATATTTTTTGTCGCCATCAGCCGCATCAAATTTACTCCATTTAGACCAAGTGCATCATTAGTAGAAATACCAAGTACAACAGGTTTTAAGTTACGCAAAGTAGCTTTTGCTGCCATTAATACAGGACTGTCATTTATGGCATTGGCAAATTTACTCATTGAGACACCAGTTAATGGGGCGATGACCATACAATCGAGTGGATATTTTGGGCCTAATGGTTCTGCCTTTACAATCGAATCGATTACTGTATTGCCTGTTAATTCCTCAATACGCTGTACCCAATTCTCCCCCTTGCCAAACCGGGTATCAGTATTTTTCACAGTAAAAGTAACAATGGGTACTACCTCCGCTCCCTCTTGAACTAGTTTTTCAATTTCGGGAAAAACGGCATCATACGTACAGTGAGATCCAGTTAGGCCAAAACCAATTCTCTTCCCTTTTAAACTCATTATTTATTCCCCTTTCTGTTAACTAAGTCCTCTTGGAGCAGTTGAGATAGAACATCGGCTAAAATTTGACCGGCCGTTTTTGGGGCAACAATACCTGGCAGGCTCGGAGCAAGTAATGCTTTAATTCCCCTTTTTTCCGCATATCGGAAATCTGTACCTCCAGGTTTAGAAGCAATATCAATAACAAGCGTGTGAGCTGGAAGTTTGGCGATGACTGCTGCACTGACAACTAGTTTCGGAATGGTATTGATTAAAATATCGGTATCCGTTACCTCTTTTTCTATATTGCTTAAGTGAAATGGTGTAACACCCATTTCGGTTATTCTAGCAAGATGTTCACTTCTTCTAGCACCTACTTTTACTTTTGCTCCTAACCCATGGAACGCTCTTGCAATGCTCATTCCACAGCGCCCAAGTCCAAGTATGGTTACGTTCGAACCATGGATGGTGAAATCCGTATGCTGGATAGCCATCATGATGGTTCCTTCCACAGTTGGAATGGAATTATAAATAGCAACATCATCACGTGAAAACAATTGAACCAATTTTCTCTTAGCCGCTTTCACAATCCCATTTAAATAAGCATTACTAATTCCTGAATAAATCGTACAGTGTTCAGGCGTTTTTAAGAGAATGTCCTCTGTTAAAACAACCTTCTCATTTGAAAATATCGTTTCTATTTGTCCTTCTAAATTCGTTCCAGCTACTGGTAAAATAATGGCATCTATATTTGAAAAATCAACTTCATTTATTTTTTCCTTAACAGCACCAGTGAAGGCATGATCAAGTTGTTCGAAGCCAATAAGCGAAATACGCGCATCTAATTCAGTTAACTTTTGGATAATTTCCAGCTGCCTGGCATCTCCACCAATGACGGCTATTTGCATCCCTGTCAGCATGAAAACATTCACCTTCTTTTTTATTATCCATTTGGCATTCAATAGCTCTTATCACTTCAACATCTTATGTAAAATTCCCTAAATCGGTGAGTTTTCCATTTATTAAAAAATTATAAAAGCCTAAGCAATGATTCGTTTGCTTGGGCTTTTTTTAAACAATATCCTATATAGGTTTAATCTTCGATTTGTTCTTCAGGTACATCGATTATAATCATATCACTCCCAATTTTCTTTATATGTTGCCATGGCACTCTAACTTCCTCTCCCTGTTTCCGAAAACCAAACCATTTTACAGTTGGAATTAATAATGCTTGGATTTGTCCCGTATTTTCATTGATTTCTAAATCTGTTTGGCCAAGAACACCAAGTCGCTCTGCCTTTTTAACATTAACAATTTCTTTTCCACTTAATTCACTTAACCTCATTCATGAACACACCTCCACCTTATTTCTACCATTCTATAGAAGGAAAATCTTATTTAGAATAAGAAAAGCGCAAGCGCCCTGGTTAGCGGCGTATGACCTCCTCCCAAAAGCTATCGCTTTCGGTCGTGCGATGTTGATGCTGCCGGAGCCTTCCTTGTGGAGCTTTCCAACTGAGATATAGGAAACACGAGCAGCCGTAAGGCGAATCGATGTTGACTTATCGTAGGGCGAAGACCGAAGGCGTCTCGCCGCTAGGGCACTGGAGCTAGACAATTCTCGAAGTCAAATAAGTGTTCTTATCATATAAGAAAACCGAAAGCGCCCTGGTTAGCGGCGTATGACTTTCCTATAAAAAAGGTACTAGATAAAAAAAGAGGGTGCCCCAAAAGTTCAACTTGGTACTGCACCCCAAAAGTTAGAGTTAAAATCTAACTTTTGGGGTGTTTTTTATGGCTAAATATAGTGAAGAATTTAAGATGATGGTTGTACTAGAATATCTTAATGGTCCATTAGGTTGTGGATTACTTGCAAAGAAATATAAGCCACTAGCAGAATCACAGTTAAGACGATGGGTACGAGCTTATCAAGAATTTGGTCGAATTGGTTTGGCAGCCAAGAAAAATAAGCAGTTTT